>CAZNXL010000006.1:0-22570 GCA_964577075.1 uncultured Dorea sp.
GGCTTCTTAGGTGTAGCTGTCTTAACGGCTGTACATACGCCTCTCTTCTGTGGAGCAGACTCATTGGTCGCTCTCTTTCTTAAAGAGTTGTAACCTCTCTGAAGCGCCGGAGCAGTAGACTTCTTAACTGCTGTCTGACGTCCATTTTTAACTAACTGGTTAAATGTTGGCATTCTCTTTCACCTCCTACGATAATAATAAGTTGCTTTCATCTGCGTGAATTGGCGCACAAAAATACTATGCATTTTCATGCACGCTAAATTAGTGTATTACGAATCCTCGCCGTTGTCAAGGGATTTTACGTGATTTTTCCGTTTTTCTAAGCTTCGGAAATCATATGAGAAAACCCGTCTACAGGCGGCTATGACAGTTCCCGGCCGCTCATGGCCAGAGCGGAAGCTATCACCGCGTCCATATCATAATATTTGTATTCTCCGAGACGTCCGCCGAAGATAATGTTTCCTTCTGCCAAAGACAGCTTTTTATATTCCTCATAAAGTTTCCCGTTCCTTTCATCGTTGACCGGATAGTACGGCTCATCGCCCGGTTTCCACTCTGAGCTGTATTCACGGCTTATAACTGTCTTCGGCTGCGTACCAAACTCAAACCATTTGTGTTCTATAATACGGGTCCACGGAGTTTCCCTGTCCGTATAATTAACGGCAGCATTCCCCTGAAAATTCGGTTTGTTAAGCACCTCTGTCTCAAAACGCACAGATCGGTACTCAAGCGCTCCCAACCTGTAATCGAAATAAGCGTCTATCGCGCCTGTATAGATGATCTTTTCTGCCAGGGCATCCAGTTCTTTTTTATGTTCCAGATAATCTGTTCCGAGGCGCACTTGAGTTCCTTCCAGCATATTACCAACCATCTTCGTGTACCCGCCCACAGGGATCCCCTGGTAGAGAGCATTAAAATAATTATTATCGAAAGTAAGCCGGACGGGAAGCCTCTTAATAATGAACGCGGGAAGGTCCCTGCAGTCTCTGCCCCACTGCTTTTCGGTATATCCTTTAATAAGCTTTTCATATATATCTGTTCCCACAAGGCTGATCGCCTGTTCTTCGAGATTCTCAGGTTCAGTGATCCCGGCTTCTTTTTTTTGTTCTTCTATTTTAGCTTCCGCTTCTTCCGGCGTCACTACGCCCCACATCCTGTTAAATGTGTACATGTTAAAAGGAAGAGAATAAAGCTCCCCGTGATAATTCGCCACCGGTGAATTGGTAAACCGGTTGAACTCGGCGAACTGATTGACATACTCCCACACCTTCTTATTATTCGTATGGAAAATGTGAGCCCCATACTTATGAACGTGAATCTCTTCTATCTCTTCTGTATAAACATTGCCTGCGATGTGATTTCTCTTGTCAATAACAAGAACTTTTTTCCCGGCTTTCTTTGCTTCATGGGCGAACACTGCGCCATAAAGACCTGCCCCTACTACCAAATAATCATACTTCATATTCTCTACATTACTCCTATAATCCAAGTTTGTCCGCAATTGCTCCCATCTCTTCCAATGCTACATCTATCAGATCATCAAGACTCAGCCCGGTAAATTCAATTGCTTCCATATAATCTCTGTTCGCGCCCTTTGCAAAACGAAGCTCATTGAACCTCTTCATCACGGATTTGTGCTTTACACTGGCAATCTTCTTATCCGGATAGATCTGCGCCACTGCCTTTACAAATCCGCTCATAGGATCGGCAGCAAGAATTGCATATTGGATCGTTGTCTTTGCCTTCATGCCGTTTTTTGGATTGTGCGCACAGATAGCATCAAATAACACCTTGTCCTCTATTCCCTCTTTTTTCAGGATCTCCACGGATGTCGGGCCATGTACGCTCATATCATTTCTCCAGTCGCACTGTTCCTCATCAAGATCATGGAGAAGTCCTACTATCCCCCAGTATTCTTCCTCACCCGGAGCTAATCTTTTCGCAAGTCCCCGCATAATAGCTTCTACGGCATAAGAATGCGCGATGTAATTTTCCCCTTTCATATATTTCATCAGTATTTCATGTGCCTGTTCTCTGTTCATGTTATTTTCCTCCTGTAACGATTCCGTTGATATTATAGATCATTATATAACATCTTCTGGATTTCTTCACTCTCCAGATTGTCTTTTGTTACCCAGACATATCCGGTGTCTATCTGTGCTTCATTTCCCATCTCCAATGCCGCTCTTGCGGCTGCAATGACAGAAGCGTATCCCATGCCGAATGGATTCTGCAGCGCCATACCGGCAATCTTTCCATCTTCCACCTCTTTTTTCTCTTCTTCGCCCAGATCGCAGCCAAGTACGGTGACTCCGTCTGCGGCAGCGCGCTCAAGACCCTGCACGAATGCTGTGGCGGTCTCGCCATTTGTCGCATAACATCCTTTTACATCCGGATTCTTTTTCAGAATATAATCTATAATATTTTCCTGTGTAATATCCTCTTCCGCAATCTTTTCTTCATCCGGAAGCTTCTCTTTGGATACCTCTTTTCCGTCCAGACTGTAAACTCCCGCATTTACTTCATCGGCAACTACTTTCTTCATCTCATCTAACCGGTAAACTCCGGCAACCGAAAGATTCTTATATTTCTTTTTTATTACTTTTGAAAATACTTTTTCCCGGATCCGTGCCGTTTCTGACTTGGAATCATGGGCGAGGATTATAACATCTCCTCCTTCGCTTACAAGTTCTGACATATGTTCAGCCGCTTCTTTCGCTGCTGCACGGTTATCTGTTGATACCATCGCCACCAGCCCTTTATAGTCGCTCCCGGAATCAAATGCGACTACCGGAATATTGTTCTCAGCTGCCAGGTCAAACTGTACGCCGCAAGCCTGCGTATCCGCAATTGAGATAGCAACCGCCGCCGGATATCTCGCCAGCTCCTCGTCAAGGATATTCACCTGCTCGTCAACATTTTCTGATTCCGAAGGACCGTTATATGTTACCTTGACTTTATCGCTTCCTTCATATCCCAGATTCTCATTGATGTCCTTGCATGCCTGTTCCGCTCCTTCTTTTACAGCTTTCCAGAACTCGCCATCTGCGGATTTCCCAATAACAGAAATATAAGTTCCTTTTTCCAGATTGATCCCATCTACATTATTATAGGCTGAAGGTGTAATAGCATCCAGCTTCGCCTGATAAACCTTCTCCTCATCTTTTTCTTCTTTATTTGTCTCATCTTCTGTTGTCTCTGCCGGTTCTTTTTTCTGTTCTTTTTCTTCTGTTTCAGAAGAACATGCCGAAAAAGCCAACACTATGCATAGTAATATTGCAATGATACTTTTTCTAATCTTCATAATCCGCCTCCCGATCCTGCATATAGTAATTCAAATGACACTATACACCAATTTTGCGGAAAATTGTTGAAAAAAATCTTAAGATTTTATAACAGTTTTTCCCCCTGTCAATTTTCCCTTGTATATTTCAAGCGTTTGTATTATTATAAATATAGGCGAAATTTGTGTCTAACACCATACTATAAGGAGGTACATACCAATGGCATACAAGATTAATGATGGATGTGTTGCTTGTGGCGCTTGTGCTGGAGCCTGTCCAATCGGAGCGATTTCAGAGGGCGATGGAAAGTACGAGATCAACGCTGACGAGTGTGTTGATTGTGGAACATGTGCTGCTCAGTGTCCTACAGGATCGATCGAAGAAGCATAATTGTTTACGCAAATACACAGGAAACGAAAGAAAAGCATTGTCTGATCTGGATAGATTTGGACAATGTTTTTTTATGATCCTCCGACTCATTTTGACGTATTTTTTGTTTTGAACATGCTATGATGGTCTTGCTATTAAATAATAAACACACATAATAAGGGGGTTTTTGTACATGGACAAAGCATTAGAACAACTCAGACGAGAGACCAAAGATGATGCCCGCCTGTTTGAATGCATGAAAGAACTATACGAACAGGGGGTCCCATTTTCGGAATTAAAAGCGCTGATACCGGATCTGAAACGCACGAGAGAACAACTTCATCTAAAAAGGATGCTGCAAAATAATAACGAAGTGCTTCTCCAGATGATCAGCAAAGAGATGTCTTTCCTCTTAGATGCCAAAGAACGTCAGGAAGAGGAGGAATTCAAAAAACTGGATCAGCTCATCAGACAGCAGCAATCCTTCCGGAAATCTGCCGCCGAGAGTGGTCCAGCATCAATCTTAAAAAAATTATTCCTGCCTGCTTAAGTTTGCAAACTTTGTATAATCCGCAAGCCAGGCCAGGTCAACGGTCCCTATGGGGCCGTTTCTTTGTTTCGCGATAATAATCTCCGCCTGCTTCTTCTTGTCACTGTCTTTATTATAATATTCGTCCCTGTATATGAACATAACCACGTCCGCGTCCTGCTCAATAGCTCCGGACTCTCTGAGATCTGAAAGCATCGGTCTCTTATCGGGTCTTGATTCTACCGCGCGGCTCAACTGAGAAATCGCAACAACCGGCACATTAAGCTCCCTTGCCAGAGCTTTCAGAGATCTTGAGATCTCCGAGATTTCCTGTTGCCTGGACTCTGAACGCTTGCCCACGCTTCCGGCCATCAATTGCAGATAATCAATGATAACCAGTTCAATATTATGCTCTAATTTGTATTTCCGGCACTTTGACCGAAGTTCTGATACCGAGAGACCGGGAGTATCGTCAATAATGAGATTAGACTTTCCGATGATGCCTGCTCCCTCAATCAGCTTCTCCCAGTCTGAATCCTTCAAGTTACCCGTGCGAAGGGCTTGAGAATCCACCTGAGATTCCAATGCAAACAGACGGTTCACCAGCTGTTCCTTTGACATCTCAAGGCTGAAGATCGCAACGCCTTTGTTTTTTTTAAAAGCCACATACTGAGCAATGTTCAAAGCAAAAGCCGTCTTCCCCATAGATGGTCTCGCCGCGATCAGCACAAGATCTGAAGGCTGAAGACCCGACAGCTTATAATCCAGATCGATAAACCCTGTGGGAATACCTGTAACCGTTCCTTTACTTTTTGCTGCTTTCTCAATCCGCTCAAGAGCGCTTAACACAACCTGTTTGATCGGGACATACTCGCCGGTATTACGTCTCTGCAAAAGTTCAAACACCGATTTCTCCGTAGTCTCCAAAATTTCCGGAACCGGCTCTTTCCCTGCGTAACAAATATTCGCAATCTCCTCATTCAGCTTGATAAGCCTTCGCATCATAGATTTATCTGACACGATCTCTGCGTAATACTTTACATTGGCCGATGTCGGAACAGCATTCAAAAGATCCCGTACAAATTCCAGACTGGCAATCTCCGGCGCAACATCTTTCTCTTTCAATCTCTCCTGAAGCGTCACAAGGTCTACCGGTTTCCCCTCATTGAACAGCTCGACCATAGAATCGAAGACCACTCCGTAAGCGACCTGATAAAAATCCTGTCCGCTGATAATCTCCGATGCCGTAAGGATCGCATCTTTATCCATCAGCATGGCGCCTACAACAGATTGCTCCGCTTCTACGCTGTGGGGCATAACTCTTTTAATGAGCGCCTCTTCCATCTATTGTTCCTCCTACGCTTCTTCTTTTACGTGAACAGTAAGCTCCGCCGTTACCTTCGGGTGTAACTTTATCGGAACCCTGAATGTTCCAGGCATCTTGATCGCTTCCTTAAGAACAACCTTTTTCTTATCAATCTCCAAACCCATCTGATCCTTTACTTCCGCCGCAATTTCTTTGGAGGATACAGAGCCGAATGCCTTGCCGCCCTCGCCGGTCCTGATCGATACTTCTATCTTTCCTGCCTCCAGCTTTTTCCCAAGCTCTCCGGCAGCTTCGTACCGTTCCTGCGCGACCCTGTCTTCATTGGCCTTCTTAAGCTTCAGATCATTCAGGTTCTTCGCATTTGCTTCAATTCCTTTTTTTGTCTTCAGGATAAAATTTCTGCCATATCCGTCATTAACATTTACAATCTCGCCTTTTTTCCCAAGAGACTTAACATCCTCTGTCAATATTACTTTCATCTATATATCTCCCTTCTCCTGCATCATCTCTATTACGTTTTTAACCTCTCCTACGGCTCTGTCCATATCTGTATAGTCAAACTGAGCGCCTGCCGCATTTATATGTCCGCCGCCTCCTAACTTCTCCATGATCACCTGAACATTGATCTCATCAATGGAGCGGGCGCTGACGTAAATCCTGCCATTGTAGACTGTAAGTACAAAGGATGCCTTGATCTGATTAATCTCTAATAATTCATTTGCCGCCTGAGCTCCGATGATCGTCGGGCTCTCCGCATCGGAACAGAAGTTTTTCGCAATCGCGAATTTCTCGCAGAACACTTCCGCACTGCTGATGATCGAGGCCTTCACCTGATAAGACTCCATGTCGTCTCTGAACATCTTCTTCACAAGCGTAATGTCAGCTCCGCATCTTCTTAAAAATGCCGCCGCCTCAAATGTACGCACACCGGTTCTGTACATAAAGTTATTCGTATCGATCATAATACCGGCATAGAGACTGCTCGCCTCCAGCTTGGGAATTCTGATGTCGTCAACCATATACTGCAAAACCTCTGATATCATCTCACATGCAGAAGATGCATATGGCTCGACATAAGACAATACCGCATTCTCGATATTATCTGCGCTCTGTCTGTGGTGGTCCAGCACGACGACCGTCTTGCTGACCCCGAGGAGTTCCTCGCACTCCGTCATCTTCGGTCTGTTCGTATCCACCACAACTACCATACAGCTCTCACTCGCCATCTCCAGAGCTTTCGATGATGTGATGAACATATCTTCCGGGTAATCCGGATTATTTTCATAGGAACTGTAAAGCGGTCTCAAAGAGGCCGATATCTCATTAATGACAATGTGGGCCTTTTTATCCATGGACACTGCCGCGCGGTATACGCCGACCGCAGCGCCGAATGCATCCACATCCGTAAGCTTATGCCCCATGACGTATATCTCGTCCTTCACAAGCATAAACTCTCGGAGCGCCTCTGCTTTCACACGCGCTTTCACACGCGTATTCTTCGAGGTCTGCTCTCTCTTCCCGCCATAATAAGTAATTCCGTTGCAATCCTTGATCACCGCCTGATCGCCGCCTCTCGCCAGAGCAAGATCGATGGCGCCGCGGGCATAGTTATAGCTCTGCGCATAGGAATCCGCGCTGAGACCAAGTCCGATACTTAATGTAGCCGGGATCTCATTGCCTATATTGACTGATTTTACATCCTCTAACAGAGAAAATTTATCAGCTTCCAGCATTTTAAATGAATGTTTCTGGATTGCGATAAAATATTTGTCATTCTCCATCTTGCGGACAATTCCATCCACCTTGGAAATATACTGATTAATCTTGCGGTCAACCAACGCTGTCAGCAGGGACTGGCGCACCTCTTCCACACTGTCAAGAACTTCATCATAATTGTCGATGTAGACAAGTCCTGCCACCATCCGCTGTTCTTCTGTGGCACGGATACATCTGTTAAGCTCTGTCACATCCTGAAGATAAACCGCGATAAAATACTCCCTCTCTCCCGGAAGCTCCATAAGCCGTTCTGTCTCGTTAAACCCTTCTACGGATACTTTCCGAAGTTCCGCCCGGTACTCTTTATCCTCATAGTAGACGTCCATTTCCACGATATCATTCTCTTCCTTCGGGAAAATACTCGTGTTGATCTCCGGCATGATCTTGCTGATATAGACCTTCTCTTTTGCTTTGTTCCCCAAAAGTTCCTCAAACTGGTCGTTCATCCAGACCGCTTTCCCATCCTCAAGCAAAATCGCATAAGGAAGCGCCAGCTCTTTGAGAAGTGTGTTCTGCACGATTCCATACTGAGCCGCAAACTC
This sequence comes from uncultured Dorea sp., assembly GCA_964577075.1. Lineage (GTDB taxonomy): Bacteria > Bacillota > Clostridia > Lachnospirales > Lachnospiraceae > MD308. The sequence goes on from CAZNXL010000006.1 coordinate 7,828, forward strand.
TACCAGATCTTTGATGATCCGGTTTCTTCCACGTATATACATAAATGCGATCATTACAAAATAAACAATAACGAACAAAAATAACACTATTCCCGCCCGACTATCGATCGTTAACGTCCAGATATCCATAATGACCAGCAGTACTGCAACAATTGCCGGAAACTGCATATACATCCTGAGCTGTCCCTTAAAGTGGACTTGTTCCTCTTGTTTTTTCTTCATTCTTTTTCAACCTTTACCCCGAATATCAGATATATGCCTGTACTGTCCTCAAAAAAACTTATACCCTATTATATCACTTTTTGCCTTAATTTCAAGTAGGGGAACGGGAGTTAGGGGGACGCCCGCAATAAGAGGACACCGCAATAACCGCAATGTCCTCTTTTGTCAGACTAAGGGCAGCATAATCGGTCTCCGCATTAGTCAAATGAATCTCGTTAACCTACATTCCCCACGCTTTTGTTATAATATCCGCAACTTGCTTAGTCCCTCCGGTCGAACTGAAAATAAACTGTGGCATTTAGCATACCTCCTCTCGAACATGGATAAATGATACCATAATGATCTCCTTATCTCAATCATTAAACCCGTAAAGTGAATTTTTAAATCGTAAAGTGAATTTTTGTACAGACAATAGCTAAATAACAAACTTTCCCCAATGGAATATAATTACACCTCATTAAGCAAAACAGCCCGCCATGTGTATGTATCTGTAGGCTTAGTTAAGCGGAGCGTTCTGAAAATCCATGCCACAGGTGTTGGCACGCGGAGTAGGAGCTGCTATCAGCGACTATTCCGGGCGCTTACATCTGTGTGCATGATTTGAAGTAGAGCGCAGCCTTAAGCCGTAAGATACATACACATGGCGGGCGTCATCATGAATAATATTAAATTAATTTACATTCTATCCCTCATACCCGTTAGGATTCTGAGACTGCCATCTCCAGGAATCCTCGCACATCTCGTCAAGTCCTCTCTCTGCCTTCCAGCCGAGAACCTTAAGCGCTTTTGCAGGATCCGCATAGCACATGGCAATGTCGCCTTCTCTTCTCGGTTTGATCTCATACGGGAGGTCTTTGCCGCACGCTTTGGAGAATGCTTTTACCATATCGAGCACAGAATATCCGACGCCGGTTCCGAGGTTGATAATATCAAGTCCCGGATTTGTAAAGATATAGTCGATCGCTTTTACATGTCCGATCGCAAGATCCACTACGTGGATATAATCGCGAACGCCGGTTCCGTCCGGTGTATCGTAATCATCGCCAAACACGCCGAGCTTCTCAAGCTTTCCAACCGCAACCTGTGTGATATATGGCATCAGATTGTTCGGGATTCCTTTCGGATCTTCTCCGATGCGTCCGCTCTCATGCGCTCCCACCGGATTAAAGTAACGAAGGAGGATAACGTTCCATTCCGGATCAGCCTTCTGCACATCTGTCATGATCTGTTCCATCATGGATTTCGTCCATCCGTATGGGTTTGTACACTGACCTTTCGGGCAGTCTTCTGTAATCGGCATTACTTCCGGGCTTCCGTATACCGTAGCTGAAGAACTGAACACGAGATTCTTTACACCGACTTTTCTCATAACATCCATCAATGTAAGAGTACCGTCAATGTTATTATGATAATATTCCAATGGCTTGCGCACGGACTCTCCTACGGCCTTTAGAGCCGCGCAATGGATAACCGCGTCGATTCCCTCCGCCTCGAACATTGCTGTAAGCTTTCCGGCATCCAGAACATCTCCCTCATAGAATCGGACGGAGCGTCCCGTCAGTTCTTCCACTCTTTTAACCGATTCTTTTGAGGAATTGGAAAGATTATCATAAACGACTACTTCATAACCTGTGTTCAAAAGTTCTAAAGCAGTATGACTTCCGATGTACCCTGCTCCACCGGTAATTAACACTTTTTCCATATTAACTGTCCCTCCTGGCTGCTGTATTTTTCAACGATTTCTTTCATAGTATACCACTTGTGTTCCATATCTTCAACCAGTTTGAACTGTGTCCGGCATCTGTCAAGGTTATGTCCGTCCCTGTGGATCTTGAAATAGATATCTCCCTGCAGATAATCCGTCAGAAAACGCATCCCGCATTCAAAGGTCATCACCCTGGCTCCCATCGGCAGAAGTTCGATCTCTCTTTTCGTAAGTTTTCCTCCACATCCTTCTATATATCCTTTCGTGTACAGTTCAAACAACTCCATATCACAGGAAACCCTGCTTAGATCCGTCTCGTCTTCCGCCGCCGTGCTGGCGCCAAAGCGGATCGAATCGCCAAAATCATTCATCGCAAGTCCCGGCATGACCGTATCGAGATCAATAACACAGATCCCCTTTCTCGTCTCATCATCGATCATAATATTGTTAAGCTTCGTATCATTATGCGTTACACGAAGCGGAATTTCCTTCTTTTCAAGCAGCTCCCCAAAGACATTTGCCAAATCCTCATGTGCCAGTACAAAATCAATCTCCTTCTGAGCGGAGGCAACGCGTCCGCACACATCCTCACCGACAACTTTTTTGAATGCCTCGAATCTGGCTTTTGTGTCGTGAAAACCTTTGATCGTCTCATGGAGTGTCTCCGCCGGATAATCTGCAAGCATCTTCTGGAAATTGCCGAAAGACACCGCGCTCTGATAAAAATCATCCAAAGACTCTACCTTATCATATGTCTTTGCCCCTTCAATAAACACATAACATCTCCAGTAATTCCCTTCGGCATCAATATAGTAAGGAAGGTCATTCTTTGTCTTGATAACATTCAAAGTCTCCCGTTCAGGATCGCCGCCCTGCTCGATAATGACCTTTCTCAAGTAGGAGGTTACATTCAGGATATTCTCCATTAATTTCTCCGGTTCTACAAAAACAGAAGTATTCATGCGCTGCAAGATCACGCGTCCTTCACTTTCATCGTCACGACGGAGGGTAATCAAAAACGTATCATTAATATGACCGCTTCCATATGGTACTGCTGAGATTACCATTCCGTCCAACTTAAAATTTACGAACGCTTCCCCTCGCCCGCACCACACGTCTTCCGGATATACACCGTCATCCTTCATATTCTGAAGCGCCCGCACTACTACCGGTTTGTCCTCTTTATATGTTACGCCGTACCACTTATCCTTCGATGTAAGAACAGTTACAGTCGCCTTCTCCTCCGCAAGAAGACCGCTCACAACTGACGGCAGGAAATACTCACATTTCATGGGATTCTCACGGATGCCTTTTTCTAAAAACGCCGCGAATCTCTCTTTCGCTTCCTTTAAAAAACTCGCTGAAAATCCCCACATATTCATGGATACAATCGTATCCTCCGGAAGCTTTTCCCATGTCGCTCCGTCATCCTCCGTGAATGCAATCCCGTCCGGCCGCTTCTCAATTCTGGTGCGTTCTACCACCTTCTGAAGATAATGATTCTCATCCGTTGTGCAGACGCCGCGGGATACATATCCGTTCTCCGTGATCGTATTCTTCACCTGATATCCCACCATCGCATAGCGGTATTTATCATCATCTTCATGTGCAGTAAGATAATCATATATCTTTTTAAATGCATCTCTCCCATAATAATCATCTGCATTGATGACTGCAAAAGGACCTTCGATCAGATCAACCGCACTGAGAACGGCATGCGCGGTTCCCCACGGTTTCACTCTTCCCTGTGGGACTTCAAATCCTTCCGGAAGATTAGTAAGCTCCTGAAATGCATACTCAACATCAATATATCCTGACAGGCGGTCCCCGATCACCTCTCGGAAATCTGTCTCATGCTCTCGCTTGATAATAAAGATCACTTTTTCAAATCCTGCTCTTTTTGCATCAAAGATTGAAAAATCCATAAGAATATGACCCTGGTCGTCAATCGGATCGATCTGCTTCAGCCCCCCGTAGCGGCTCCCCATTCCAGCCGCCATAATGACTAATACCGGTTTTATCATCTCATTACCTCCAAATTAGTTGTATTGCTAACCCTTTACACCACCGGATGTCAGACCTGCAACCAGATGCTTTTCAATCATAAGGAAGAGAACAACAACAGGAAGTGTTGCAACTAACGATGTCGCGAACAAATACTGCCACTGAATAAAGTTGAATCCGTAGAATACATTAATACCAACTGTCATCGGTTTTAATGCATCCGTGGAGATCAGCGTAAGCGCGATCGTGTACTCATTCCATGCATTGATAAACACAAAGATCAGTGTGGTAACAATACCGGGAGCCGCCATCGGGAGCAATACTTTAATTAATGCTTTCACCGTACCGCATCCGTCAATCTTCGCCGCCTGCTCCATCTCCGGAGAAATACTTACAAACGTACCGCGAAGAAGCCATATGGCAAACGCCTGGTTAAATGCCGCATTAAGCAGGATCAATCCCAGGATCGTATCATTCAGATCAACAGTAACCATCATTCTGTAGATACCAACCAGAAGTACTACCGGCGAGAACATCTGACTCATGATCACGGCGCCCATAAAGATCCCTTTTCCTTTGAATCTCATACGCGCCAAAGCGTAGGCCGCCGGGATACCGCACAAAATAGCAAGAAGCGTAGCTCCTCCCGAAATTATCATAGAATTCGTCAGATATCTGAGTACCGGCGCCGCCTTCCAGATATCAATAAAGTTAGACCATTGCCATACTTTCGGCAGGATATGGTCTATCGCATACATTTCCTTATTATTCTTAAGCGCTGTGATCAGCATTACAAAATAGGGATAAAGAATAATGATGCAGCAAACGATAACAAACGCATACAGAAGGATCGTCTGCCAGGATTTTCTCTTTGTCTTCATCTAACTCTCCTCCTCTCCGCGCAGTGACAGGATCATATAGACACTGGCACAGATCGCCAGGATCACAAAACCGATCACGGATACTGCCGCAGCATGACCGCCCTTGCCGTCCGTAAATGACAGCTGATACAGATATGTAACCAATGTATGTGTCTGATCTGCCGGAGCGCCTTTCGAGATCGTCCAGATGATAGGGAAAGAATTGAACACATAAATAATATTCAATACCGTCGAAACGGTCAGGCTCGGACGAACTAAGGGCAAAGTGATCTTAAAAAGTTTCTGCCAGAAGCTGGCGCCGTCAACTGAGGCAGATTCATAAAGAGAAGTATCAATGCTCTGCAAACCGGACAACACACAAAATGTAACAAACGGAAAAGTAACAAAGATACCTACCCAGCATTCCCACGCAAACATGGAATCCGCCGTCTTCGTCCAGTTTACAAATTCCCTGATAATCCCTGTCTTTTTCAAAAGAACATTCAGTGAGCCATAATCAGCATTAATAATATATTTCCAGATAACAGACTGGATAATAAGAGCTGTTGCCCACGGGAAGATAACGATCGCCCGAACAAGCTTACGTCCGTGAAATTCCTGATTCAAAACCATTGCCAGAACGAATCCGATCAGAGTGGACACCCCTACTACTACAATTGTCCATACCACGGTATTCTGCAATGTATGCCAAAACGTCGGTTCTGCGAAGATATCCAGATAATTCTGAAGACCATTGAATCCTCTGACAACGCCACTTCGTCCAACATCAGAAAATGAAATCCTGAATACCGAGATGATCGGGATCAAGATCATACATACCATAAGTATCACACTCGGCAGTAACCAGACATACGGCTGAATCGTTGCCAACGTCTTTTTCTTCATTGTTATAAACCGCCTCCTTAAGGTTGATAAAAATCGAGGGCCGAAGCAAGTCGGCCCCTTAAAGATATACCTGTTATACTATTATTTTGTAACAGATTCCTGAAGCTGATCCAGAGCTTCCTGAGCGCTGAGTTTTCCAGAACATACATTCTGCTCAACATCAATGACGCCATTTCTTACATCCATCCACTCTGCTTTCTGCATCGGATAGAATCTGCAGTTCGGAAGTACTGCACAGAACGTCTTGAAGTATTCGCTGCTTCCGGTAGCATCGGAACCGCCAACTGTGTATTTCTCCGCATTAGCTGCAAGGTTATCGGAAGCGTCCTGTGTTGCGGGTAAGAAGCCCTCATATACCATGTAGCCGGAATATGTCTCGCACTCATAGAAAGCGTCAAAGAACTTTGTGATCGCTTCTGTGCGGGCATCGTCAGCTTCCTCATCCTTGAATACCATCAACTGATCACAAACACCAAGAGGAATCCGTTCGCCCGGAAGATCTGCTACACCGTAGTTAACGTCAGAGTCAGCTGCAACCATGTTCATAGGTCCGATCATCATAGCAAGTGTTCCTGCACTGAATGCGTCCTGAAGAGGATAACGCGTATCCGTAAACGGTGCGGAGTTACAATATCCGGAATCGATCAGTGTCTTAATATACTCAACAGCCGCTACGTTCTCTTTGCTGTTAAGAGCCCACTCACCATTATCGTCAACAAATCCGCCGCCGAAGTTCCATGTGTAGTAGGAGAATGCCGCCTGACCTTCGTCTGTAGAGATATCAAGTCCCCAGGGAACGATGTCGCTGCCAAATTTGTCTTTTACTGCTTTACAAGCAACAAGTACCTCATCCCATGTTGTCGGCGGGTTCTCGATACCGGCTTCATTTAACAGATCGACGTTGTAGAAAAGTGAACGGCAGGAAGCAAGGATCGGGAGCGCCCAGACAGTTCCATCCATCTCATTGGACTCCCAGAAGCTCGGGATAAAGTTTGCTTTCAGATCCTCTGATACATAATCCTCTGCAGGCATCAGAAGGTCATCCGCCACATAATCAGCAAAACCGCTGATATTCAGGATATCCGGCTGTTCGTTACTGGAAATACGCGTGTTAACGACACTGTAGATATCATTCCAGGAAACGATCTCAATATTAAGGTCGATTCCTTCGTTAGCTTCCTCAAAAGTCTTCTCGAATTCTGTCCACCATTCTTTTGTGTAATTGCCATACTGGGAAATAATAACATCAAGAGTTACTCCCTCTGAAGATTCACTGCCGCTTCCGCTGTCTTTGCTTCCGCAGCCGACAAGCATGGTTCCTACCATTGCTGCGCATAATAAAATGCTGATCAGTCTCTTTTTCATACTTTTTCCTCCTTTTATGTATTCGGTAGAATATCTGTTAATATTTATTCTATTACAAAACTGCACAAAAATATTTATCATATATTTTCATTAATTTGCACTATCTGCATTTTTTCTTTGATTTTTGCACAAAAATATCTTATAATATTGTTAAACTTTCACAAAAGCCTTGTTTTGGAGGAATTATTATGAGTTATAATGGAGTGAATCTGACGAAATCTATCTCTATCGGAAAGATTTATAGCATCCACTACTTTGAATACATGAGCGACTTTACTTTCGGTGGGGAATCTCACAACTTCTGGGAATTTATCTGTGTCGATAAAGGAGAAGCAGGTGTAACTGCCGGCAGGAATTTTACGATTCTGAAAAAAGGAGAGATCACCTTTCACCAGCCAAATGAATTTCATGCGGTACAGGCCACCGGCGGGATTGCCCCCAATCTGGTCGTGATCTCCTTTGACTGTCGCGACGAAGCAATGGGATTCTTCCGCAGACGCATCTTAAAAATTGATGATCTGGAGCGGAACCTCCTTGCCAATATTATCTCGGAAGCAAGAAACTGCTTTGACTGCCGGCTGGATGATCCCTATCTTCAGAATATGCCGCAGAAGGTATCTTCCATATTCGGCTCAGAGCAGATGATCCTTAATTATCTGGAACACTTTCTCATCCATTTAATAAGAAGATACTCGAATCCTTCCCTGTCCCCGCACAAACCCGGGACTCTCTCAAAGTTTGCGAAATCAAAGGCGGATGAGGACATTTTTAACAATATTACAGATTATCTGGAACAAAATATAAGCGCCCATCTCACCATCGAGCAAATCTGCCGCGACAATCTGATTGGACGCTCACGTCTTCAAAAAATATTCAAAAACTACTGCGGGCTTGGGATCATTGAATATTTTGCGCAATTAAAAATTAATGCGGCAAAGGAGCTGATCCGTACGAAGCAGTTGAACTTCACCCAGATCTCCGAACATCTGGGCTATACCTCTATCCACTATTTTTCCCGCCAGTTTAAAAAAGTGACCGGCATGACACCGTCTGAATATGCATCCTCCATCAAGGCGATGGCGGACGGAAGATTTTAATTCCTTCCCACATTCCACAGCCGGATCACCTGTTCTACCGTGCTTATCATATTCTTTCCTGCATTTTCCTTATCCATCGCTTCTTCCAGCGTCACTACGCCCCGAAGAATCGGGAAAAACGCGTCGATACCGCACGCATTACATGCCGCTGCGTCTTCTGTCACACAGCCCGCAAGACCAATAACCGGTTTGTTATATTTTTTTGCAAGCGCTGCCACGCCCGCAGGCGCTTTTCCCATAGCCGTCTGCCCGTCTAAGCGCCCTTCCCCGGTGATGACAAGATCCGCGTCTTTTACATACTGCTCTAATTTCGTCTCCCGCAGCACAATGGAAATTCCCGGCTCTAAGACAGCATTCGTAAAGGTGAGAAACGCAAATCCCAGACCGCCCGCAGCCCCCGTTCCGGGGACAAGCGGATCCGCCTTTGGAAAGTTCTTTTTCGCAAGCCCGGCATACTGATCTAACCAGGTATCCATGACTTTGATCATCTCCGGCGTCGCGCCCTTCTGCGGACCATAGATCGCGCTGCAGCCTTTCTCACCGCATAACGGGTTTGTCACATCGCATGCGATAAAAAATTCACTGTTTTTAAGCGCCGGCAGCACATCTTTATCTTCAATAACCGCCAGATCCCGAAGACCATTCGCTCCGTAACAGACAGGCTGTCCGTTCCCATCATAAAAGCCGTAGCCCAGCGCCTGAAGCATTCCGATACCACCATCGTTCGTCACACTTCCGCCGATGCCTACGATAAACTTCCGGCAGCCCTTAGACAGAGCATCTTTAATCGTCTCTCCCACTCCGTAGGTTGTTGTATATAGTGGATTTCTGTCTGCAGCCGGTATCAATGTGATACCAGCCGCTCCAGACATTTCTATAATAGCTGTTCTTTCTTCTTCAATGATACAATAACTGCATTCTACCGGATCGCCAAGCGGTCCTGTTACAGTCACACGATGTATGACGCCGTTCATGCCATCCGCAAGCGCTTCTACCGTACCTTCTCCTCCATCTGCAAGCGGGCGTACCGACACCTCAGCGTCCGGAATCACGCGCTCAATCCCGCTTTTTGCCGCAAGTCCCGCCTCCATAGATGAAAGGCTTCCTTTAAAAGAATCAATCGCTATTGTGATCTTCATATTTTCTCCTCTAATTAGCTGTTATACTTCTGTTTGTCAAGTTCTTTTTCCTTGGCATTTACGATTACGTTAACAGCGGCATCTCCGATAACATTCAGAGGAAGAAGCGCCATCTCGACCGGACGGTTGATCGCCACGATCAGGGCATAGCCGATCAGGCAGGCGTCTGTTGTCCAGCCCATACCGGATAATACTGTAAAGATCATTGTTGTTCCTGCAATCGGGATTGCCGGTGTTCCTGCTGCCGCACAGATCGAGAGGAATGCCATGACTACAAGGTTAGCCGGTGTAACATTAATTCCTGCACTTGTTGCGATAAATGTAACTGCAAACATATGCATAACGGTTGTTCCGTTCATGTTGATCGTCATACCTGTAGGAAGTACGAAACTTGTGATCTCTTTACTACATCCAAGTTCATCAAGACATGTTCTTGTATTCAACGGAAGACATGCTGCAGAAGAGTTGGTTGAGAAACCGAAAATCCCGACTTTCGCAATCTTCTTTAAGAACTGAATTGGATTTAATCTGGTTGTAATCCAAATACCAAGCGGATATAGTGTAACAACTAATGCAAATAATGTCAACATCGCTGATACAACATACGCTGCTACCGGCGCAAGATACTCTACTCCATAGATCGCAAATGTTCTGGAGATCAGACAGAAGATTGCAACCGGTCCGATCTTGTTGATCAGGAAAGTAAGCCACATATTAACAACATCGCTTAAGTTTTCCAATACTTTCTTTAACGGATCTCCCTTTTCCCCCATCTTGTTCAGGCAAAGTCCAAGGATGATTGCTACTACTACGATCGCAAGGATACTGTTATTCGTGCTTGCTGCGTCTGTAATATTGGACGGAACCGCATTTACTACAACAGCAAGAGGGTTGAACGCATCGATCGTCGCCGCCTCCGCAACTCCTTCTGTCGGAAGGGTAACATTGAACAGTCCTGCTGATCTTACAGCGTATGCTACTATACATCCAAGCGCCGCGCCGCATACATAGAATCCGAAGAATCCTGCCAGTGCGCGTCCTGCGATACGTCCAAGCTTTGTAGAATTGGAAATACTGCACATTGCAAGGCTCAATGATACTAATACCAGCGGTACGATCGCCATCTGGAGACCTTTCATAAAGATCTGCCCTACAATGTAGAAAATACCGATCCCGCTGGGCTCAGCAGTGATATCCACGAACAGGAGCCAGTTGATCTTCTCCCATGCCGCTTCTGAGATTACGTTCTCTCTCAGATACAGGAATATCAAACCTACAGCCAGACCGCCGACGAGTGCGATCATCATCTTTTTTACCACTGACATAGGTTCTTTTTTGGTAGTTCCATTACTCATTTTTCTTTCACTCCTTTATCTTTTTTGTATCTCTCAAGGAAACCCTCATTTCCTAAAGATGCTTAATCTCAATGCCCTCTTCGGCAAATGCTTTACGGATCCTCTGTACGAATGCCAACGCCTTCGGGCCGTCTCCGTGTACACAGAGCGTATCGCCCTTAATATCCAGCTCTTTTCCGTTAATGGATGTTACTTTCCCTTCTTTGACCATTCTGATGCAGCGGGAAATGGCAAGATCCTCATCTGTAATCATAGATCCCTCCATTTTTCTCGGAACTAAAGACAGGTCATCCATGTACGCGCGATCCGCAAAAATCTCTGATGCTGTGCGAAGCCCTTTGCTCTCTGCGATCTGTCCAAGCACAGCGCCTGCGCAGTAATAAACGATCAGATCTTTATCAAATTCCGCAATTGCCTCCACGATCGCCGATGAGATCTGTTCCTCATACTGACACTGATTGCCCATCGCTCCGTGAGGCGCTACATGCTGTAATTTCATTCCGTAGCTCTGTGTAAATGCAGCCAGGGCTCCGATCTGATATTTGACGTAGTTCTTCACTTCCTGATAAGACAGGACCATCTTTCTGCGTCCGAATCCCATCAGATCCGGATATCCCGGATGAGCGCCTACCATAACTCCCCGTTCTTTTGCCATGCATACTACCTTGTCCATGACCATAGGATCACCTGCATGCCATCCGCAGGCAACATTGGCTGTTGTTACATACTGGATAATGTCTTCGTCTCCGCCAAGCTTATAAGCGCCGAAGCTCTCCCCCATATCGCTGTTAAGATCAATACTGTACATTTCTTCTTTCTCCTTCTTATTTATTTACCACGTTCTGCGGCTCTCCACCCACAAAACATTTCAGGTTCTCGACCGCGATGTTCATCAGTCTCTGACGGGACTCCTTTGGCGCCCATGCAATATGAGGCGTGATGATCATGTTCTTAGCCTGAAGAAGCGGATTATCCATCTGGATCGGCTCAGTAGATACCACATCTACGGCTGCACCCGCTACTTTTCCGCTGTTCAGCGCATCTCTTAAGTCCTCCTCTACGATCAATGGCCCGCGGGAATCGTTGATGATCATAACGCCCGTCTTCATCTTTGCGATGGAATCTTTATTGATGATCCCCTGTGTTGAAGGGAATAACGGGCAGTGAAGGGAGATAACATCGGACTCGGACAGCACTGTATCAAGGTCTGCATAGTGGCAGGTATCAGATTCAAGCGCCGGATTCTGGTGTGCGTCGTAAGCAAGCACCTTCATACCAAAGGCCTGGGCAATCTTTCCCGTATCCTGTCCGATCCGTCCGAACCCGATAATGCCCATCGTCTTTCCTGCAAGCTCTACTAATGGATAATTCCAGAAACACCAGTCCGCATTATTGGTCCATTCGCCTTTCTTTACACAATCAGAGTGCTCACCGATGTGATGGCACAGTTCAAGAAGAAGAGCAATTGCGTACTGTGATACTGCTGCCGTTCCGTAAGTAGGGATATTCGATACCGGAATCCCTTTTTCCTTTGCTGCTTCGATATCTACGATGTTATATCCTGTTGCCAGAACTCCTACAAACTTAATGTTCGGGCAGGCATCAAAAGTCTCTCTTGTAAGAGGCGTCTTATTGGTATATACAACCTCTGCGTCACCGATGCGGGAAACGATCTCATCCTCTTTGGTACGGTCATATACCGCTACTTCTCCAAATGCTTCCATTCCTTCCCAGCTGATATCGCCGGGGTTTAATGTGTAACCATCCAATACTACAATCTTCATTACGTATTCCTCCATTTACTTTTTTGTTTTTATGTGCTGTTTATTTAAGCTCTGATCCTATGCTTCATTTCCCAGCTTACGCTCAAGATTCTGAAGCTGATTGAGTCTGCGGACATACAGGTTCTGCGCCAGTTCTACTCCGACTCTGATAAACCGGACTCTGTACCCCGGAACGCTCTGTACTAATTTCGGAAGATCAACTGCGATCACCGTCCCGATCTTTGTATATCCTCCCGTGCTCTGACGGTCAGCCAGCATGATGATCGGCTGTCCGTTCGCCGGCACCTGAATAGAGCCAAACGCTATCCCGTCCGAGATAATGTTTCCGTCGCCTTTATGCCTGATCGGCTCTTCACGCTTCAATCTGCACCCCATACGGTCGAATTCATTGGTGATCTCCGCTCCGTACCAGAAGAAACGCTTTAATTCTTTTTCTGTGAACTCATAATCCTGCGGACCCGGAACTACTCTTAAAGTCACTTCCTTCTTCGGAAATACTTCCGGTTCCAGCTTGCGCTTCTCCATATTCGGAAGATCAGTCTTAGGCGCTGCAAATCCGATAACGTCGCCTTTTTCCAGCTTTCTTCCATGAACGCCGCCCAGTTCATTTCTCATCAGGGTTGACTTGCTTCCCATAACAAGCGGTATATCCAGACCTCCTGCAAATGCAAGATATCCGAGGCGTCCGTTTCCACTGAACATACCAAAAGTAAGGACATCGCCTGCATGTACCAAAAATGCCTGATACATCGGCGCCGGTTCCCCGTTTAATACAGGGGAAAGATTACCGCCGGTGATCGCAACAATGATGTCTTTCTCGAATCTTAAGGCCGGTCCCGCAAATGTCATCTCAAGGGCGCCTTCCCCCTTCGGGTTGCCCACCAGTATATTTGCCAGATAAAAGGACTGTGCATCCATCGCGCCTGCCGGCGATACGCCGGACTGCTGGTATCCGAAACGGCCTTCATCCTGTACTGTTGTAAGTATTCCTGGATTTTCAACTACAATACCCATTATCTCACCGCCTTTTCATTCCCTGCTTTGCGGGTATACGTCTTTACACGATAAGTTCCTTTTTCAACATCACTGCGGATCGCGTGATACTCTCTCTCCGTGACCGGTATGTATTTTACCCATTCACCTGCATGTACAAGGAAGGGGTCCTGCTTCGTATAATCACAGACATTACAAGGTGTCATACCTACGATATTCCATCCGCAGGGCTGTGCAAAGGGGATCAGATTAGACTGGTTAAGCTGCGCCACGATCGTTCTTCCCGGGATCTTCACTCTCGGAGTCTCCCTCCTCTTAAAATGGAACGGCTCTTCAAATCTTGCTTTGTATGCGTGTCCCGGTGCAAATCCCAGCATGTATGTATAATATTCATGCTCTGAGTGCATGCGGATGAATTCTTTGACGGAAACTTCCTCGAATTTCGCACAGTCTTCAAGATCCGGTCCATATTCTCCGCCATAGCAGATCGGAATCTCTTTTACGATAGAGGATGTTTCCCTGACTTCCTTCGTTGCTGTCATGCGTTTCTTTACTTCTTCTTTTAACTGCTTAAACCCGATCACTTCCGGTCTGTAATGGATCATCAGTGATGAATACGTCGGAACCATCTCCTTAATCCCTTCTACCGGATCGTCAAGCAGATTTTGCATCAGGCCGCGCACTTTCTGATTTACTTCAAGGCTGATCACATCCCCCATCTGAACAGATACCGCCGATTCACCCACCATCAGAAATCTCTCTTCCATTTGGCAACTCCTTTCTCTTTGTGCACTTTGTTTATTTTTCCCCGTTTCTTCTTCTATTTTTCTTTCAATTTATTTACTAACTAGACTATACCACATTGCAGATATTTAAAAAAATGAATTATTTTGCTATAATATATTAACTATTTTTATTATTTCACGCTCTGTTTTCCAAGGTGAGGGAATTATTTCCGCCGTAAGGGCAGTGAAGGCGCCCACTTTTGTGGGCGCCTTTTACATTGATCTTTTTTATAAAATTGATTACTTCCCTATAATTAAACACTTGCTTTTCTTATCAACCGACAAATCCCCAGTCTTTCCCGCTCAAGTAAGGATCCATCTTCTCCTCAAACATCTGAATCGCCTTAAGCGTAGCTTCATTTGGATATTTATGTTTGATCTTATAGGTAATCCTCTCCGGCGGCCGTACCGCATTGGCGATCTCGCTGACCTGTATTTTCCGCAGGGCCTTTAACCTTTCCACCACGGAGACTGGTGCGATCGCCCACATTCGTTCATCAGACATCAGATGAAGCAAAAGCTCAAAAG
>CAZNXL010000007.1:0-14744 GCA_964577075.1 uncultured Dorea sp.
TAATCTTATTTGTACCGGTATAGTATATAGGGGCCACCCATCCCCATATGTGCCTGTGTCTCTTTACTCCACATATAGTACAGGTATCCGTGGTTGGCGCCAGCCACCATTGGTGCGTGTGATAGCCACCACAGCAACTATAAGGATCCTCCCAGTCTGTAACGTCATGTCCGCAGCCATTACATGCGTATCCATGTTTTATAATCGAATTGGTAGATTTCCATGCATGGATATGTGTTCCGTCAGCGCTCATAGAACCATCTTCCCATACATTCGTTTTATCAGCGCTCCCGCTTCCAGAGGAACTGGATTTCCTGACGGTCACTTTCTTCTTCGCGGACCATTTGCTGTATTTCATTTTTTTACCAACCTTCCTGTAAGTCCTTACCCTTACGTAGTACGTCTTTCCCTGTTTGAGAGAAAACGTCTTTTTCGTGGAAGAGGTTTTGACCGTTTTCTTATTCTTGCTCATCTTGCTGTTGGTAGCAGCCTGGATCTGGTACTTACAGCCCTTCACCTTTTTCACCTTCACAGTTACCTTGCCGGCCGAGCCGGACGCGAGGGAGGTGATCTTCGTGCTCTTCGGGTTGCTCGCCGCTTCTACTTCGGCTCCCGGCGTGATGAGTACGGTTGCTGCCGCAACAATGAGAGTCAGAGCCATGACTGTTAATTTTTCCCATTTTTTCATATTTTTGATTTCCTCCTTTGTCGATTCCTTTACTACACTATAAAATTGATCTTCTCTTTGGATTCCTCCGGCGCACAGCGGTACAAAATCTCTATATTCTCCTGCTCCACTTCCACTCCATACTCCAGGATGCACTGTTTCAACTCCTCCAGTTCCCCCGCTTCCATATCTTCAAGCTTCTTCCTCTTCCCCTCGTCGATCGGAATTCCCGCCCCTGCCGCAACCGCCTGCTCGTACTCCCCGCGGTTCATCCGATATGGTCTGAGCTTCGGGAACACATTAGCTTTATTAAACTGGAAGATCCGAATCCCGCCATAATCCATATCTCCCCAATGATAATACTCTGTCTTTTCATCGGCAATTTCTACGATTTTTTTTAAAAAGCGGATCTCTTTCGGCGAGAAGAACCCATGACAGAAAATCGACAGCTCCTCTTCTGAAAAGTCTTTTTTCTCATAATCCGCCTTGTTTTCTATAATAAATATCTTC
Organism: uncultured Dorea sp.; assembly: GCA_964577075.1. Lineage (GTDB taxonomy): Bacteria > Bacillota > Clostridia > Lachnospirales > Lachnospiraceae > MD308. Next base: position 1,178 of record CAZNXL010000007.1, read on the forward strand.
TTCACTCCAGCTAAAGACTTCGGCGTACCATGCTCCAATGTACGGGCGTTAATGATGGTTCCATACACATTCGCGGACGAATCAATCTCATCTCCCGTATCCAGCACATAGCCTAACGGTCCCTTCCACTCCAAAGTCTGGGCATAAGACAGGATGCCATGCGCCGCCAGTATCTCATCCCCGCTCATTCCATCCATACATTTCGGAGAATATTTGAGAATGCTGATCACCTTCCCCTCATAGCGTTTCCGGAAGATTTTAGAAGGCGGGATCTTTGCTCCGGGTATCTTTACATTTTGAAACACTTTCGCACTGAATATCGGCTTTTCCATTGGCTCTTCCAGATGCATGATCTCATCCAGACACCGATACAGATTTCCGTCTTCCAATTGGCTTTGCAATGTCTGAGAGCAGTATCCTTCTTCCAGCTTTCGGATCTCTTCCCTGTAATATTGATACAGCCAGGTACCTTTCACACGGTCAGCCCAATATTCCAAAGCTTCTATATATCTAAGCTGCCTTTCCCGCGGATCTTCGATTCCTTCTCTTCGGCATAACAGATGCATAATGTCCACGGAATAATGTATCGTCGATATATCCGTATTCAGATCGCGCCAATCGAACCAGATCAGGCCGGAGCCCCCGAGCTCATCATCTCTTTCTATCACTCTGGCCTGGGACACCAGACTTTCACGCCCGCCAAGAACTTTCAGTAAATTCTTATCTACTTTCGGATGACGTTTTCCTGATGCCTTTCCTGCCCGGTAATTTTTCCCGTCTATCTCTTCGATCAGCCAGCCGGTCAGCGTTTTCTCACTCATCTTCTTCATGCTCCCCTTCGATCATCTCCAGATACTCCCCTTTATCAATATGCATCATGGAGATCTGGTTTTTGTATCTTCTAAATCCATATACGCTGTCCACATTGCGGATCAACGACTGCAGACGTTCATCAGGCACGCAGACGATCAGCTGCAGTTCCAGTTCCCTTGCATAGCGCAAACACACTTCACTTCTCTCTTTATCCATCTTAGAGAACGCCTCATCCAAAAGCACAAGACGGATCCTGGAATCCCGATTGCTCTGCTGCATATAGAGCATGGCAAATCCAGCCAGAAGCGCCACATACTTCGGGTTCTGTCCCTCCCCTCCGGAATCTCTTCCTGCCATATCATCTACCGCGTTCTTTTTGATATTGCCGTTTTCATCTTCTACCTGCTCATACATGCCGAACGTCAGGTAATTGCGGTAATCCGCATAGCGCTCCATCTCCTGTTTGTGGAGCGTTCGCTTCTGTCCGTCCTGATCTCTCGGAGGCATGAATTTTTCTGTCAGCTTTGTGATCTGCTGCTCGTATTTCTGATAGAACTCGTCCTCTCCAAGACTTAACTGCCCGTCAAATCCGTAATTGTCCTGTACCTTACTGTCGAGTTCCGGAGCCATCAACATCTCATAAAACTGTCCGTTTTCATTATCTGCCGGAAGAATGTCGATCTGATAGGTGCTGTCTGAAAAACGGATTTTTGAGAGCATCCGATTAATCTCCCTCTTATGACGGTATGCTGCTTTTAACTCTCCATGAATAGTCGCAATTACATTTTCCCTGAGAGAGGTATATACGATATGATACTGCTTTTCAAATTCTTCTTTATATTTCGGTTCAAAGTCCTCCTTCAACTGTTCCAGCACTTTATCGTATACATCATTGTTATGTTCTACTCCGGTAAATCCATAAGCCGGATATTCGCGGTTAAACTGATTTCTGGCAATCGCTCTCTGATCCGTCAGTTGTTCCGCCTGCGCTCCGAGCGCTGTCAAAAGTTCATTTTGCTTTCTCCGGTATGTAGCCTCAGTCTGTGTTTTCAGACTCTCCTCCACCTCGGCAAGAAGCGCTTCATTCACAGTGAAGCCTTCTTGCAGACCGGAAAGCCGCTCTTTAAGGTCTGTCAACTCTTTTTCGATCGATTTCCTGTCGGCGCTGCGCCCGATGTACTCTCTATTCACTTGCTCCAGAGTCTCTTCCAGCGTTTTGATCTTTTGTTCCAGTTCTTCCCGCTTTGCTGTCAGCTTTATTGCATAGCTTCCGTCTTCCAGCTTTTTAAGTTCCTGCCTTAACTGCTCCTGCCTGTTTAAGTAATTTTCTAATTCTTCCGATGCGCCGGATAACTTCACAAGCTCATCCGGATTGCTGTTAAGATGTTCGAACTCTCTTGCCTTCTTAAGCGTATCATACATCTGGATATCTGAAATCTGCTCCCTCTGCAGATCATATACTTCATCTTCCAGTTCCTTAAGCTTCGCCTTCGACACTTTTGTTCCGATACATGCGTAACGGTGATAATCACTCTCGCGCAAATGTCGGAACATATAATTACTGTAAGAATAGCAATCCTGCGTCACTCCATCACGCACTTCATGAAGCTCATCCACTGTCCCGCACTTGTGGATCCTTCCGAGATAACGCTTCAGGCACAGATCTGCATAAGGCTCTCCGGCATGGACTGCCTCATACAAAGTTCCCTTTTCCGCCTCAGGTGCATCACGCTTGATCGCCGCTGTGTTGACAAGATCAATCTCCTCATATTCTTTCTTTTTCATCTTTCGGAAGATTTTCGCTGCCTCCAGAGCATATTCCGGCGCCGTCACAAGACAGCGCTTGATCCGCCCCAGTCTTCCTTCAATCGCATCCTTCCACTTTTCATCTGTAATGTCAAAAAGATCCGCCAGTATTTCCACATGGATCGTGCGCCCGTAACGGCTGCTCAATTCACTCTGAAGGGCTGCTCTGGCGCTTTTCAATTCTTTGCGGTAAGGTTTCCTGTCATTCTTTAGATCCTCCACCATCTCTTTTTTCTCATTCAGCTCTTTCGTCGTATCATGAATGTGCTGATTTAACTCCTTCAGATCCTCCTCAATGCTGTCTAATGCATTCTGGATTCCCTTTTTCAGCTTTCCGAGATTCTCTTCTGTGACATTTCCCTCCAGTATTTCTTCTAAGCAATGTAAGGTAGGATTACTCACATAACCGCTGATGTCCTCATCCTCTTCCCATGCACGCAGACTCTGCGCGATTTCCCTCCACCGTCTCGCATTCCCTGCCAAAAGGGAGATTGTGGTTTCAAGTTCCTCGTACTCTTTCTTTTTCACGCCGTAATCACTGCTTTGAAGTTCAGCCTTTACCTCGATCAACTGGTCTGTCTTATCACTCTTATCCGCAGTCAGAATTTTTTTCTTTTCTTCCAGTTCGCAGGTCCGGGCAAGGATATCCTCTAAGTCCTCTTCCTTTGCCTTGATCCGCGTCCTTAAGCTCTCAAGATCCACAATACGCAGACGCTTTTCCGTATGCACCTGATCCGCGTTCACATTGACAAGTTCCCTGTTCAGATCACGAACCTCTGTAAGGATCTTTATCCGGCGCTCCAGATCATCCACCCTCTCCTTGATCTCTCTGTACGCACCTAATTGTTCACTGATCGTGGAAACGGTATCTTCCTTACTCCTCGGAAACATATAATCTTTAATAAACTGTCCGGTCCCATTGGTCATTTTAAGGGCGATCGCGCTCTTTTCCATCGTCATAAGGCGTCTGTAATCAATATTCCCGAAGATGACTTCATACAATGTATTGAGATATGCCTCCTTCGACGGATAGACACGGTTCACATCTCCCCACCCTCTGTTATCTTCTGACCTGCTCCTCTCCTTAACCAGCTCCTTGATCTGTTCAATCGTATAAGGTGTATCCGCTTGCGACAGATATTCGTCTCCAGGTATTTTCCCGGAATGACTGAAAAAATGATACCGTTTTAAGTCTCTGTCATTTTTTTCCACTTCAAAAACGACTCCCGCACAAGTCGCGATCCTGCTTCCCGTATCCACGATCTCCAATACGATCTGCGCACAAAAGTCCATATTCTCCCGGTTGGAAGTTCCGTCTTTTTGCGCGCCCCGAAGATAATCGAGGACGCTTCTTTTATTCTTCGTGTCATCCGCTGCTTTATTGAGAAAAGAGGACGCCACGCTTCCATAGAGCACCACCTGGATCGCATCCATAACCGTAGACTTTCCGGAGCCGCTTTTCCCGCTGAACAGATTAACGTACTCATGGAATTCCAGCATCTTATGGCTGATTCCGCCCCAGTTATTGATCAGCATTCTGGAAAATATCTTCTTCGATTGTTTCATTCCCCGAGTCCTCCTCTTCGTACTCTTTGATCAGCGCATTGATATCCATGGCATTGACATAGAGATTGATCGTGCTGTACAGATAAACAGGCGTTTTATCTTCCACATCACGGACAGCTCCCGGCAATTCGATCATCTGATGCTTACTCATAAGATACAGCGCCTCTCTCCACTCTGCCACTGTAAGCTTCTGGTTTAAGAGATTCGTGTTCTTTCCGTATTCCCGGATCTCTTCCAGATTCGTCACCGTAGCGCTGAGTCCCTCTCCCAGGATCTTATCCCGATAGATCATTTTAACCAATAATATGATGATCGTCGTATGCATGCTGATCTTTTCTGTCTCAACGCCTTCGCCCGTCAGCCGGAAAATATGTTCCTGCGGATCATGAACAAGCTCACAGCCAAGGACATCCAGATAATCTCCAATGAACTCCCTGTGCCTTACGCACATCTCATAATCCGGATTATCTCTCGGCGCCAATGTCACCGGATCATACTTCATCTGCAGGATACATGTCTGACGAAATAATTTTGATATTGTTTTTCTCAGATTCTCCGCCTCTGTTACAGATAACTCTTCCATATATGCGAACATCCTTCTATTCTCCTCCTGATTATGTAACTGTGGATTTTACAACGAATTCTCAATAGTAAGCGCGGAAAAACGATAACCCTCCCTGCTCTTAAGCTCCTGTCCGATGGACATCTCTCTGGCGTCGTCTGCAATCTCCGTCGCCTCCTGCCACACAAAAAACAACTTTTCAAGATCCTCGATGGACTTCACGGTGTCTTCAGTCACTCTGAACCTTCCGTTTTCTTCATTCTTTCGCCGGAACTCTGCGATCTCCTGCTTTGTATACAGCGGTTTAATCACAAAATCATCAAGTTCCCCCTCCGCTTCTTCCCGTCTGAGAACGCTCTCAGGGGAAAATGCTTCCTTCCGGGCATCACGCTTTCTAAACAGGCTCCTGTCTGTCACTACTCTGAACCGCTCCGTAAACCTCATCCGCCCGGACAGTTTCTCCAGCATCTCTTCCTTTTTCTCACTTTGGTTCAAAAGATTTACGAATGCCACCGTCCGGTCCTCCTCAAGGATCCCTTCCATCAGAATATAACGTATCCTAGCGGCCGCCCGACTGGCAAATACGGTCTTTTGCTCGATCAGCTTATTGTACCTGCGCTCAATACCGTCAAATTCCCGTTCGATCAGGCAGATAATGTCCATAGCCTCCTCGCAGACTCTTACAGCCTGCTCCCGCCTTTTCTGTTTCAGTACGTCCTCCGGTGAAACCTCCCTCGCAAGAAGCTCCTGTCTTCGACTCTCATTCTCACTTAGATTCTGGTCGATCAATTCCTTAACGGCCTCTTTATATCGGTAAAAACTGTCTGTTGTAGTCAGAATGGCATATTTTTTGCTGTCGCTGTTATTAATCTCCTTTACCAGCACTTCCTGTATCCCTAAGAAATGCCTCTGCCTGGACAGCTCATCAAAATACTCCCTCATCCCCTCCTGCATGTTGGAAAGCATCTGCTGCAAAGACCTTGATACGGACAGCGCGCTTTTAAGTATTTCATTATTCTTCTCCTTATCTGCGCTGTAGGTGTAGAGATAACTGTACACCGCCAGCACACTCTCCCTCTCCTTCGCGCTGTCCTCGCTGTACAGACGGCAGAACAGTTCCACATACAGACGGCTGTATTCCGGGAAGGATACTACATAGGCATTGAGCGTCTCATCATAATCCCGCTTAAGCCATCCCCAGTTTTCCAGATGCTTAAGGCAGACAGACGCCATATTCGCTCTCGTCAAAAGCTCCCCTTCCTCGTCAAACTGTTCCTCGCTCCAGTCCAAAGTCTCTGTGGCAATTCTCTCATTCATGATCGCCCGGCACTCCTTCTCCGTCAGCCCTAAGAGCGAATAAGATCTTAATGACTCCTCATAGATCGCCACAAGGAACTTCTGATAGTACTCCATATATTTACTTGCAAAGAGCTTATAAAACTCCCTCGGTATCCTACTGATCAAATTCATGGCTATCTCCTCGCAATGTTTTTCCAATAATATATTTATTCTAACATTTTTCGACAAATAAATAAAGAAGTCATACCGGATAAGACTTCAAATCTAAAAAAGGACAGGAAAACATTCCCCGTCCCTGACTATATCTCTAAAAAAATATCCGCCGGATGTCATTATACATTACAAATACCATCAACGCCATGAGAAGCGCAATCCCCACAAGATGTACATAGCCTTCCTTTTCCGGCGGTATCCGTTTGCCGCGTATGACTTCGATCACTAAAAATACGAGCCGTCCGCCGTCCAGCGCCGGAAGTGGAAGAAGGTTCATCACCCCCAGGTTCGCGGAAAGCAGGATCGCTATATTCAGAAGCTGGACCGCTATAACAAACACACCATAGGACTTGCTCTGCTGGTACGTATCGTCCACCACGTCCACAATTCCTACCGGACCTGACAACTGATCCACGCCGACCTTTCCGGTAACGAGCATCTTAAGACTGTCTATGGTAATACAGATCCAGTACTTCACTTCATACACAGCATATCGGATCACCGTGACCGGACCTTCTTTCGTATATTCTCCGCCTTCAATCCCAAATCTGGAATATCCCAGTTCTTCATCCATCTTCGGAGATACTGTAACTGTCTTCTTTTCCCCGTCGCGGATATATTCTATCTCTGTTTCTTCTCCCTGATGGAACTGATTATATGCACTGACCTCGCGGAATATATGGATCTTCTTTCCATTCATCCTCACAATCGTATCACCGGCTTCAATTCCGGCCTCTGCTGCCGGATATCCCTCTTCCACCGCCGCAATCACCGGTTTGTCGATCCCGACCATCGCTATGATAATGATTGCAAAGACGAACGCAAGAATGAAATTAAACACCGGCCCGGCGGCAATAACAGAAATCCTTGCCCACACGGATTTGTTATTGAAATTGGACGGGGAATCCGTCGCCTCCTCGTCCTCCCCCATCATACAAAGTCCGCCGATCGGCAGAAGCTTTATGCAGTAGCGGGTCCCCTTATATTCCTTCGATACTAAAGTCGGTCCCATTCCGATGGCAAATTCTTCCACGTCAATCCCATTCTTCTTCGCCAGTGAAAAATGCCCCAATTCATGAAAGAACACGATAAAGCTGAAAATTAATATTGCAAATATGATACCCAAATTAACTGTTACCTCCTGCTGTTGATCCGCTCATAGGTTGCCGCCTCCGTCTCAAGGATCTCGTCAAGAGACGGATTTTCTATATTTTTATGCACGGACATACAATCTTCTATGATCTGTACGATTTCAAGATATTTGATTTCCCGTTTTAAAAATTTGCTGACTGCCAGCTCATTGGCAGCGTTAAATACCGTAGGAAGCGAGCCTCCCTTTCTCCCTGCATCGTAAGCCAGATACAACCCGTAAAATGTGTCCATATCCGGTTTTTCAAAATCCAGCTTCCCGATACGCCAGAAATCAATCCTCTCTCCCGGAAGATATCTTCTCTCCGGATAATAAAGCGCATATTGGATCGGAAGTTTCATGTCCGGTACTCCAAGCTCCGCTATGATCGCGCCATCCACATACTCAACCATAGAATGAATGACGCTCTGGGGCTGCACAACGACCTGAACATCATCCACACTTACGTCAAACAGCCATTTCGCCTCGATAACTTCAAGTCCTTTATTGACCATCGTAGAGGAATCAATGGTAATCTTTTTCCCCATCGACCAGTTCGGATGTTTCAACGCATCCTCCGCCCGGATATCAAGAAGGTCCTCCTGCCTTTTTCCCCTGAATGGACCTCCCGAAGCAGTTAAAAGAATCTTTTTCACAGCCTTTCTGTCATTGCCACGAAGCGACTGGAAGATCGCGCTATGTTCGCTGTCCACCGGAAGGATGGAAACATGGTTCTCCCTCGCAAGCGGCATGATCAAGTGCCCTGCCGTTACCAGTGTCTCTTTATTGGCGAGCGCGATATCCTTTCCGGCTTTGATCGCCTCGATTGTCGGACGTATCCCTATCATCCCCGCAATTGCAGTGACCAATATCCGGGTTTCCTCCATGGCAGCAATCTCAATCAGTCCATCCATTCCCGAAAGAACCTCCGTCTCAGTGTCCGCAATTTTTATCCGAAGTTCTGCTGCCTTTTCTTCGGACCATACCGCTGCCTTTTTTGGATGAAATTCCCGGATCTGTTCCTCTAAAAGCCTGATATTACTTCCTGCCGCCATCCCGAGTACTTCGATATCCCCGTTTTCACGGACCACTTCCATCGTCTGCGTTCCGATAGAACCTGTAGAACCTAATATGGATATTTTTTTCATAGCCAACTTCTCCTGATCAAACGTTACCATTTCAAATTACTATCATTCATATATTACCATCTTTAAATACTTCCCGCCAGAAATGTCGCCAGATAATAAATGATCGGCGCTGTAAATATCACACTGTCAAACCGGTCAAGGATCCCTCCATGCCCCGGAATCAGCTTTCCGTAATCCTTAATATCATGGTTTCTTTTAATCGCAGATGCCGCCAGATCCCCTACCTGGGAGATCATGCCGCCGACTCCGCAGATCAATGCATACTGCAACGGTTTTGCATCTGCTCCTCCCCACTGGTTCATGGCGAGCGCAAAAAGCATTCCCAGAAGCGCGGCTCCCAGAATTCCTCCGATCCCGCCTTCTATGGATTTCTTCGGACTGAGCTTCGGCGCCATCTTATGCCTGCCGATCAACATGCCGACACAATAAGCACAGGTATCACATCCCCATGAGCTCAGGAAAATAAGCCACACTATAATTCCGCCATCTGAAAGCATCCTCGTCTGATATACATAAGAGAGCATGACCGCCACATAAAAAACCCCGAAGAATACGGTCATAACCTGCTCCGCCTTATATTGCGGAAAGGAAAATACATACACTGCCATGATAAGTACAAGGAACAGAATAGAAAACATCGTAACATATTCCATATGACCTGTAAACAGGATTGCATAATAAAAGACCGCCGCCAGATAACCTGCAAATCCCAATACTTTATTATACACGTCAACCACTTGATATAATTCAGACAAACCAATCAGGCTGACAATTCCGAGAACCGCAAACAGCACATTACCGCCGTATCCGACAGTTGCGATTAAAACAATAACTAACACGATCCCGCTCAGCAATCTTGTCTTAAACATCTTCCTGTTCCTCCTTCACTCCTCCGTAACGTCTGTCTCTTTTATTATACTGCTCAATTGCCTTTATCAGTTCTTCTTTTGAAAAATCAGGCCACGGAACGTCTGTAAAATAAAATTCCGTATACGCAAGCTGCCAGAGAAGATAATTGGACAGACGAAGTTCTCCGCTTGTTCTGATCATCAGGTCAGGATCAGGAATACCATGAGTATCCAGATACTGTTCAAACAGGCTCTCATCGATCTTTTCTGCATCTACCCGCCCCTCTGCACAGTCAATAGCCAGCCTTCGCACTGCACGGACGATCTCATCCCGACTTCCGTAATTGATGGCAATCTGAAAATTCAGTCCTCCGTTATCCCTGGTGGCCTCCTCAAGCTCCGCGATTCGTGTACGGATATCCTCATCCAGTCTTCGGATATCCCCGATCACGCGGATCTTCATATCATTTTTCTTCGCCGTCTTCAGACATGTTTTCATATAATTTCGAAGCAGTGTCATAAGTGCATCCACTTCATCCTCAGGGCGGTTCCAATTCTCTGTGGAAAATGCATAGACTGTCAGGTACTTGATCCCCATCCGCCAGGCTTCTTCACAGATCTTTTCTACATTCTTACTCCCCTGGGCGTGACCGTAATTGCGCGGCATTCCCTTTGCTCTTGCCCAGCGTCCGTTCCCATCTAATATAATCGCAACATGCTGCGGAATTTTCATAGTCAATCTCCTTCTTCTCACTAACGCCAAAAAACAGACTCCTTTTCGGGAATCTGTCATAAAGTACAGCGGCAGTCCGCCGCTGTACAAACAAAACTTTAAACTGTCATAACTTCTTTTGATTTGACCTCTACTGCCTTATCAACTTCTTTAATATATTTGTCAGTCATCTTCTGAAGATCGTCTCCCATATCCTTGATCTCATCTTCGGAAATATCAGTACCTTTTAATTTCTTAAAAGAATCGTTACCGTCGCGGCGGATATTGCGGATGGCAACCTTTGCAGCTTCTCCTTTTTTCCTGACATCCTTCACAAGCTCTTTCCTGCGCTCCTCTGTTAGTTCAGGGAATACCAGCCGGATAGCGATACCATCATTCGTCGGATTAATCCCAAGATCGGAAATCTGGATCGCCTTTGAGATCGCTTTGATCATGGTCTTATCCCATGGCTGGATCTGGATCATCCTCGGATCCGGTACAGATACATTGGCAACCTGCTGGATCGGAGTCGGCGTTCCGTAATAATCTACCATAATCCTGTTAAGGACATTAGGATTCGCGCGGCCTGCGCGGATTGCTCCAAGCTCCCCGTCAAGATTCGCCATTGTCTTCTTCATCTTCTCTTCATAAATCGTTAATTTCTCGTTCATATATATCCTCCCTCGTATTATACAGTTACTCTCGTTCCTGTAAATGTTCCTGTCATTGTGTTCACAATACTGTTCTCTTCGTTCAATCCAAATACCAGCATCGGCATCTGATTCTCCAGACACAGGATCGAAGCAGTCAGATCCACTGCCATAAGCTTTTGATCAATCATCTCCTGAATAGAGATCTCATCATACTTCTTCGCCTCAGGATTCACCTTCGGATCACTGTCGTAGATCCCGTCAATTGCCTTGGCGAGAAGCATCGCGTCCGCCTCGATCTCGATCGCGCGGAGCACAGCGCCCGTATCTGTGGAAAAATACGGATGGCCTGTTCCCCCTGCGAAGAAGATGACCTTGCCCTCATTCAGCGCTTCTACAGCCGCGTCCCTGGAAAACAATGCAGTAAATGTACCGCATGTGAATGGAGTAAATACTTCTGTCTTCATTCCCACAAACCGGAATATGTCTGATACATAGATGCAGTTCATAACCGTTGCGAGCATACCGATCTGGTCTGCCTTCACGCGGTCGATCGTCTCACTGGTTCTCCCTCTCCAGAAATTGCCGCCTCCGGTTACGATCGCCACCTGAATACCGTCATCGACTAATTTCTTTACCTGCTTAGCCACTCCAAGGCAGGTTGCTTCATCAAATCCCGTCTTCTTCTCTCCTGCGAGCGCTTCCCCGCTCAGTTTCAATAGTACTCTTTTCATAAGCATTGCCGCTCCTTACTTTACATTGTCACAGTACTTCACACACCTGAAAAGATTATAACACAGGACACCAGAAAAAGGAATATACTTTTCGCTTCTCCTTCCTATGCTTCATCTGAAAATGCCGATTTTTCGAGAATGGAAGTACAGTGCGGACATCTTACCGCATCAATGGCGATCTCGCTCTTGCAGAATGGACATACCTTCGTAGCAGGCTCCTGTGGAGCCTCTTCCTCTTTATGCTTTAACTTTTCTCCCAAACGATTCATCGTTCTCATAATAAGAAATACAATAAGCGCCATGATCAGGAAGTTCATGATCGCGGTGATAAATTTACCATAATTCAATGTAACCTCGCCCATGAGATTCAGGTGGAGCTTATCGAAATTCATTCCTCCGAACAGTCCGAGGAACGGATTGATAATATCTTCCACCAGTGAAGATACGATACTTGTAAATGCGCCGCCTATAATGATACCAACCGCCATATCCATCACATTTCCGCGATTGATAAACTCTTTGAATTCTTCAATAAATTTTTTCATTTGTAGAAACCCTCCATTTCTTTTTATTATCTTATCCTGATTGTTCTGACAGTTCTTCTTATTACTCACCTCTGTTCAATACATCTATTTTCTATTATATTAGGAAATATGCTATTTTACAATATTTTAATCGTCCTAAATGGAAATAGCCCTGTCCCATCTGTCAGGAACAGGGCCTAGATCTAACGATTCCTTTATTTGCTCACAAATATAAACTGTAAAAATCTGATCAACGTATATACAACCAGCACTACTGCAATCATTGTCTCAATCAGCACTACATACTTAAGAACCGGCATCGGATGTCCCATATTCATAAGACATGCCATGGTCTGCTTTGCCGCGATTGCACTGATCACGAATGGAAATGTGAAGGATGCATAGCTTGGGAAAAACGGCAATTTCAAATATCCAACTGCTTTTACGAGTGCGAACACATATAAAACGCTCGCTAATACAAACATTCCCATCAAAAATCCGTATGACTTTGGCGTGACGGACTGTACATAGCCCGCAATACAGAGACTTGTAGGCGCCGCATAGATACAGATCAAAGGTTTTGCCGGATCCGGAATCTCTTTATACTTCACATACCGGACAGTAACCAGTACCAATAATGCGATCAGACACACAAAACCAAACCAGAATGCTGCTGTGCCGATTCCAGTCTTTTCATAAGCCGGCGCTGTAATGGATGCGACTGCAATCCCGACATATACAATGTAATAGCTTGCAAATACTTTTGGCATCTTAAGCTTTGCGATAAACTGAATGGTAAAATAAACGATCAGTATAATGTGTAATGCGATTGCAAACAGCCAGATATAATAGGCCGCCGCACCGATAAATGGCTTCACGTATGTACTTAACAGCATCAGCGCCATGGAAAATGTCCCTGCCACGCTCGCCATGATCGGATTCTTCATATCCTCCTTTACTGCGCCGGGAAACATCACCAGCTTTAATACTGCCAACACCAGTAAAAGTCCTGACACAATTCCGCATACATAGCGAATCCCCTCGGAATAACTCTGCAAAAGATTTCCCAGAGCCGCCATTCCAAGCATGACTCCGCAAAGCGGAACCGGTACCCTTTTAATTACATCTTTCATCTTTGTTCCACCTCATTTCCCGTATTACGAACTTAGCTGCGCGCTGCAGGCTCTGTCTCCTCATCTGTATTTTTAATTCCAAGTTCACGACAGACGATCTCAGCAACCTTCCATGCACACAATCCTGTAAAATAGATGCATTGCCCTTTATGCTCGCCCTTCCCCATGTCAAATTCTCTTGTAAGAACTCTGCAGCATACGGAATTCTTTCCGTTATACTCTCTAAACCAGCTATGAAGTTCATTAGAATATGACATACATTTATTCACATCCGGATCCTTTGGTCCTAATGGTTCTGTTCTTCCGAAAATCATTCCGAGCGCAAGAATACCTCCGTTCAGCGCTCCGCACATACAACCTGAACGTCCTGCTCCAACAGACATTGCAGATGCCATACCGATTACTTCCTTCGGCACGTCAATCTCAAAGT
>CAZNXL010000007.1:14754-19824 GCA_964577075.1 uncultured Dorea sp.
TGTTTCTGATCGCATCCATAACTGCCTCGCAGCAGAAGAATCCTCCTCTGTATGAATCTTCCGCCTCTTTTTGTATCTTTCTTAAGCTAACTTCCTGTGCTCCTATTTTTACATTCATCATCTTTTTTAACCTCCCTTTTTTGCATTTCATATGCATTTAAATTATAAATCAATCTCTTTCATTTGTGAAATTGATATTCCCTATAGATGCTGCGATTAATAGCTTTTATAAATACCTTTTGAAAAAGTGCACAAAAAAATACAAAAGGCAGTTCCGCCAAAAAGCAAGGATGATCCCCGGCAACCTTGTAGAATCCTTAGCAGGTCACGCTCCCGGCGGTGTATGCCCTTTTGCAATTAAAGATGATATCCCCGTATATCTCTACGAATCACTAAAACGCTTTGATCTTGTCTATCCTGCCGCCGGAAGCGGCAACAGCGCCATCGAATTAAATTTGCATGAACTTGAAACATATTCCAAAGCGTGCGGATGGATAGATGTGTGCAAGGTCAATGAGACCTTGCTTACTCTACCGCAGTCTGCTTTACTCTTCCTAATCCTTTCGCCACCGCCGGTACTGAGATAATGATGATCGTGATCACTGCCTCTACAAGAAGAAAGCTATAGTTGTATACGATCGGATAGATACCTTTCAGTGACTTCGGGAAGTTATCCGGCATATAATCCATCCAGTACAGGTAACCTCCCAGTGCATGGAATGCTCCTCTTGCGATAACCGCTGCAATATACCCTTTCAGCAGTCCATGGGAACTCCTGGCAAAAAACCCCGCAACTCCAAGCGCCGCAAAAGCCAGCACGTAATCACAACACACCTGAAAGAACGATAGCACGTATGGTTCCTGGATAAACTGAAGGATTCCATAAGTAAGTCCTACCAGAATACCCGTCTGTACTCCATACCAGTTTCCTGCCAGCACGATAAAAAGCATGCTGCAAAGAGTCACGCTTCCTCCCCACGGCATCTCAAAAATCTTAATATAAGACGTAACAAATGCCAGCGCCATCGCCACCGCGCAAAATACAAGCTGCTTTGTAGACATCTTATTCTTTTGAGAATTCTTTCCTGCAAAAATTGCCGCAGCAATAAAGAATATGATCCCGGCAGCAATACAAACTGCATACCCCGCGGCCGTGAGTCCGCCCTCTGCATTTACCAAAAATTGAAACATATAAAAAGCCCTCCTTGTCTTCGATTGAAAACAAAAGGGCTATCCAGCCAATCTCTAACGCATCCCTACGTTGGCATTATCCAAATCAGGTTATGGGTCGAAGTTTCTAACTTCCTCTCAGCCTGTAATACAAGCTCCCCTTGTCATCAATCTTATTTATTTTGTCGCCTACTATCATATACTCAAAATCATGACTTGTCAATGACTAATCTCGCCAAAAACAATTCTGGCAGACACAGGCGTCTCTCCGATATCGAGGATGCCCTGCAGAATTTTATTATCATTCATACCAGTATCTCCATACCTTTTTTATTCTCCGCTATCATCCTCGATGAACGGCTGCTTAATATGTTCGGCGGGAACTCCTTCCTGTGTGGTGTCGAAGTTCACTACGTCCACAACCTGTCCCAGCGTCTTATCATACACGACGATATTGATTCCCGGCTTATTTACCTCAAATTCTTCATCGTTCACTTTAACCGCCGCTTTTTTACTGTCAGACATGTCCGCGCTGATAACCTGAAAGACATCTTCCTTCCAGGTATACGGCTTGCTTTTCACCGTTCCCTCTCCGTTCTTCTCGCATACCACCTTCGTACCGTCAAGCAGCGCCAGATAAGCTGTTCCTGCAGAAGGATCGGCTTTCGGAACGGCAAGCCCCAACTCAGCAAATGCCTCTGTCTGTTCCTCTGTAAGATATTCTCCGGTTGTACCGCAGGCCGTGATCGCAGTAATGAAATCATCATTACTAAGAGACTTTACATATGTTTCAAAATCCTTGATTACAGGCAGCGTATAAGACTCAGTCAGTGAATCAAACTTTGCGGCCGACTCGTCCCAGAATTTCCGGTTTTCATCACTCATATCCGTCTCAAATTCATAATGATCCCTGAGATACTTTCCAAGGAAGGAGGAGGCCTTGTTACAGCCCAGGATATTCAGATGCATTCCTTTATCGTGGGTATCTGTCTTCCAGTTCACTCCGATCTCATCCTGATATAGATTCATATCCAAAAACGGTATCTGGTTCTCATCCGCGAATTTCTGCACAGTCTCACTGTCCTCCGGCGACCACTGCATGCTCGGCATACGGACTAACTGGAACTGAATACCCTTTTCCTCACACAGTTTTTTCATCTTGAGAACTGCGTCCGTACATTTTGGTCCAACCTCTGTCTTCGGGTTCTCTGCCTTTCCCATCTCCCACGCCTCATACCTTGCAATATCTTCATCCTTTGCCGGTCTGGTCGTAAGCTTAAGCGCAGTTCCCATCAGATAATAGGAGGAATCCCATGCAAGATGAAAATCTGTCTGGTCAAGATCATTCCATCTGGAATGAAACCTGAGAAGCGGGAAAAGATACTCTTTCTTCGATTCTCCGGTATTCTTGCAGATCGTCATGATCGCTTTCAATTTTGTCGGAGACCATCTGAGATAGTCAATATTCTTACGATTATGTCCCTCGTCCGTCTCCTCCTCATCTAAGATAGCGCCGGCCTCATAAACTACGACCTTCGGCGTCTGATACTTAAGAGCCTCCTCCAGATAATAAGCGCTGATCCATGCCTTCTGGGCCGGATTGGAAAATACATAGCCGGAGATCCCCTGCTCCTCCCAGATCTTAAGCGGCGATATTCCGCAGTAGGAAAAACTTGAACCCAGATAGATCACATCATGCGTATTCTTCTCTTGCCTGTAAAACGCCTGAACCCTCGTCTGAGTCTGATTGCCGTAATAATTCCACTTCGGTTCAAACACGGCAGTTAAGATTCCGAAGATAATCACAAAAACAAGAGCTGCCGAAACCATCTTTAATATATTTTTTCGCGTCATATCTATCCCCTTTAATATTGCATGTAAATAAATCCGGCAGCATCATATCCATGACCGTATACACCAAAGATCAATACAGTAAAGACCAGACCGAAGGCAAGTCCCCACCTTAAGTACAGATTCTGTCCATACAGCCACTCCCGGATCTTCATTCTCTCTTGGAAAATCTCTACAACAATGAGTACCAGACATGCAAAAAGCAGGACATAAAAATCCGGCCGGTCAAGTCCCAGCTTATAAAGTCCCTCATTGAAAAAGATTCCCACATTCTTCGCTGTGAACATCGACTTAAGAATCACCAGTGACGCCCGGAAATTCGGCGTAATATAGATCACGCGCCCGATCGCAACAAGGAAAAATGTTCTGGCTGTCTGGAAGAACGTCCAGGAGGCACATTTCTGGTTAATATGTAATTGATCGCCAAGCTTCACAAGCTTTGCGTGATACTCCTCGGAAAGAACGGTCAGGATCCCATGATAGAGACCGAACACAATATACTGCGTTCCCGCGCCGTGCCATGCGCCGTTCGCCATCCACAACACAATACACGCAATGTGTGCCGGAAGCATCTTTGCAAGATGTGTGTGTCCTTTTTTCCTCAAAGATTTGGACATCTTCTGGAACATACCGGAAAAAGACAGCGGATAAAACAGATAATCCCGAAACCATGTTCCGAGCGTCATGTGCCACCTTCTCCAAAATTCCGGTATGTCTTTGGAAAAGTACGGACGCTCAAAGTTATCGACCATCTCAATTCCAAACATCTTCGCAGCGCCCCTTATGACATCGATCCCCCCTGAGAAATCTCCGTACATCTGGAATGCATAAGCAATCGCAGCCACCCAGAACTGCCATCCGGTATAATCCTGATAGTGATAAAACACCTGATCGACCATGATCCCCGCACGGTCTGCAATTACCATTTTCTTAAAAAGTCCCCACAGCATCAGATACAGACCGTCCGTAAGATTACGAAAATCAAATCTGTGCCCTGCATAGAGCTCCGGCGCCAGCTGATTGAACCGCGAGATCGGTCCCTGTACGATCTGCGGAAAAAATGTAATAAATAATGCTGCCTTGAAGAAATTACGCTCCGCCTTCGCCTGTTTGCGGTAAATATCAACAAGATACCCGACTGCCTGAAAAGTATAAAAGGAAATTCCAAGAGGCAGTCCAATATGAAGAAGCGGTACGAACCCTTCCGCGCTTCCGAAAAACTTTGTATTGATATCTGTAAAGATCAGATCCCAGAACTTAAGCACAACGAGCATTCCCACATTGATCAATACCGCTGCCCATATACATGAGCGTTTTCTTCTGGTGTTCTGCGCCTTTGCGGCCTTTTTGTCCAGCGCAAGCTCTCCTGCCTTTATCCTCTTGAGTTCCTCTTTATATCTAAGCTCTGAATTTTCAATCCAGATACTAAGAACATAAGTTGATATACAAGTGATCGTGATAAATACCGACAGCGTCCGGCTGCAATAGACATAAAAAAAACAACTGATGATCAGCAGCCAGATCCACTGATACTTCTCGGATATGAGAAAATAAATCACCAGACTGACTGCCAGAAACAGGAAAAAATTCAGTGATGTAAGCCCCATGACACTCCTCGCTTATTCGTCTTCTTCCTGAAGGTTCTCAATAAGTTCAACCATCGCATCTACGCAGTTGAAATTCTCCGGAAGAAGGTCCTGTACATTAATCGATACATCGAACGCATCATTCAGCTCTCCTACCAGTGAAACGATGTCAAAAGAATCAAGGATGCCGTCGTCAATCAGCTTCTTTTCATTCTCAAATTCCACGTCAGGTCTCAGTTCTGTCAAGATTTCCATAATTTCTTCTTTCATTTTTTCTTTTTCCTTTCTCCTACTCGTAAATTGCATTTATTTATCCGCAACAGGCGTGATAAAGTTCTCTCTCAAATATGTACGATCTATCTTATTATTCTTATTGAGCGGCAGTTTTTCAAAGTGACATAACCTGTTCGGAAACATGTATTTCGGAAGTTTCCTTCCCATAGCTTTGAGTACTTCCTTATCA
>CAZNXL010000008.1:0-19795 GCA_964577075.1 uncultured Dorea sp.
GTTCTGATATTATGATAAAGGAAGTTGACATTTTTTACAATAGGGGATAAAATATTATTACAACAATAAAAAATTATTCGACAGAAAGGAAACAAATATGAAGACTATTTTAAGTACAGACAAGGCGCCGCTGGCAATCGGGCCATATTCACAGGGAGTTCATACAGGGAATCTGATGTATCTTTCAGGTCAGTTACCGATCTGCCCTGAACAGGGAGAGATCACAGCAGCGGATATCGAGGGACAGACGAGACAGTCTCTTATGAATGTAAAGGCAATTCTGGAGTCTGTAGGCTGCACCATGGATGATGTGGTCAAGACAACAGTTTTTCTGAAGGATATTGCTGATTTTGGAAAGATGAACGGTGTATATGCAGAGTTTTTCAGTGAAGGGAATTATCCTGCGAGATCTGCATTTCAGGTTGCGGCGCTTCCTAAGGATGCTCTTGTAGAGATCGAGGTTGTAGCATTGAAGGATAATTAACATGTACAGAGGCGGATGGATCCAGCAAGGATGGTTTGGATCTGTCCGCCTCTTTTCATATAGCGACGCGAGGTGAAAGATGAAGGACGCAATTAAACTGACAAAAGATCTTGTGAAGATTAAAAGTACCAATCCAGGCGAAAGAGAAGGCGGGGTCCGAGAATATATTTGGAATTATCTTGCGGATTGTGGCGCGAAGATTGAACTGGATGCAGTGGAAGAGGGCCGCTATAATCTTGTGGCCACCATTCCGGCGGATGGCAGGATGAAGCACATACGCGCAGATACACCAAAGCAGCCGATGCTTATATTGATCTGCCATATGGATACAGTCGTTGTCGGGAAGGGCTGGAAAAGAGAGCCGTTCGGGGCTGAGGAGACGGAGGGAAGGATATATGGGAGAGGTTCCTGCGATATGAAGTCAGGACTTGCCTGCGCACTGTCTGTATTTGCAAGAACGGCGCGGGATGTGAAGGAGAGTGGCAGGAGGCTTCTCAGACCGCTGCGCCTGATCTGTACAGTAGATGAGGAGGGCAATATGACGGGCGTAGAGCATATTGTGCGAAGCGGATATGTCAGGCCGTCTGACTGGGTACTTGATCTGGAGCCTACGGATGGACAGATCCAGATGTCTCATAAGGGGCGTTTCTGGGTGGAATTAAGTGTTGGCGGAATTACTGCTCATGCCAGCAAGCCGGAGATGGGAGCCGATGCAGTGGCGGCGGCAGCGGAGATGATCGTCCGGATACGGGAAGCTTTTGAAGCTTTTCCGACGCATCCCGAGATGGGGAGGTCTACGGTAACCTTCGGACAGATCCAGGGAGGATATCAGCCCTACGTAGTTCCGGATGAATGTAAGGTCTGGCTGGACTGCAGGCTTGCGCCGCCGGTGAATGATGAAAAGGTGATGAAAATTATTGATCAGGCTTCTGCGTCAGTAGCGGAAAGGCTTGCGGGGATACGTATCACATATCAGATCACAGGCAACCGACCATATGTTGAGCTAAATCCGGGATCGAGACTGTTGGCAGGTCTTAAGAGGGCAGTGAGGGATGTCTGCGGTCAGGAGCCGGCTCAGGGGGTGTTCCCGGGATATACGGATACGGCGGTGATCGCAGGGATGCTTAATAATATGGAATGTATGTCCTATGGACCCGGAAGTCTCGGGCTTGCGCATAAGCCGGATGAATTCGTTGAATGCCGGGATATTGTAAGGTGTGAGAAGGTTTTAGAAAAGCTCATAGAAAATGTGGTAATACAAAGGGACGGGAGAGTATGAAAGCTCCCGTCCCCTTGCATGATATCCGATCATGGATGTTATTGATGGAATGTGGTTCCTGTCTTGCCCTGAATCCCGTCTTTTGATTTCTCAAGAAGGGTGATCAGCGCGGTACGTCCGGCCTTGGACTCAGCAAAATCAACAGCGGCCTGCACCTTTGGCAGCATAGAGCCAGGTGCGAAATGACCCTCGTCAATATATTGCTTTGCTTCCGCCACGGATACGCTGCCCAGCCATTTTTCTTCCGGCGTGCCAAAATTCAACGCAACTTTTTCTACAGCAGTCAGGATGATCAGGTAATCCGCATCCAGTTCCTTTGCCATTAAGCAGCTTGCGAAGTCTTTGTCAATAACGGCGCTGGCGCCTTTTAAATGATTGCCCTGACGGGTAACCGGGATTCCTCCTCCTCCGCAGGCAATCACTACGTTTCCGGCATCGACCATCGTGCGGATGGTTCCGATTTCCACGATCTCTACGGGCTTCGGAGAAGCAACTACACGACGGTAGCCTCTGCCGGAATCCTCTTTCATGATATAATTGTATTTTTCTGTCATCATCTTTGCCTGTTCAGCATCCACAAACTTGCCAATTGGCTTGGAAGGGTTCTGGAATGCGGGATCCTCTGGATCAACCCGGATCTGAGTGATCATAGTGGCAACCGGTATATTTGTGATACCGCGGTTTAAAAGCTCTTCGCGCAAGGCATTCTGCAGATCATATCCAATATAGGCCTGACTCATAGCCACGCACACGGAAAGCGGAGTGTTGGGCTGATTCTTATCCTCGTGGGTAAGGGCGATCATAGCATTATTCACCATACCGACCTGAGGACCGTTTCCATGAGCCACAACGACCTCACAGCCGTCCTCGATCAGATCCACGATCGCTTTTGAGGTGATCTTGACGGCCTGCATCTGCTCCGGCAGTGTATTGCCGAGCGCGTTTCCTCCAAGGGCGATTACAACTCTTTTTTTTCTACTCATAGCATTTCCTCATCTTTCCCGTCTTATTTGAATACTCTTGGGGAGCTCTTCTCTTCCAGTTTCTTAAGGACATCAGCCGGGTCGGCAAATTTTGCGAGGAAGATCATAGCGGCGATGATATATGGCTTGAAGCTTGCTTCCTTATATAACGGGTTTCTGTAGCGGTCGAATACAGATGCGTCTACTTCGCCTTCCGCACAGCTGACGCCTGTGATATCTGCAGGCAGACAGTGCATGTAGAGAGCCTTGCCGTCTTTTGTTGTAGCCATCAGTTCTTCGGTACAAGCCCAGTCCTTGTGTTCTGCATTCTGAGCAAGAAGCTCTTTTTCAAGCGCTTTGATGCCTTCTGTGTCGCCGTTTCCGTACAGTTCCGTACGTTTTTCCATGGCGGCAAACGGAGCCCAGCTCTTTGGATATACAATATCCGCATCCCTGAATGCTTCTGCCATATTGTTGGTCTTAGTGAAGGAACCGCCGGATTTTTCCGCATTTTTAGCAGCAACATTCTCTACCTCCGGGAATACTTCGTATCCCTCCGGATGAGCCAGAACCACGTCCATTCCGAAACGTGTCATAAGACCGATGATCCCCTGCGGTACAGAGAGAGGTTTTCCATAGGAAGGAGAATAAGCCCATGTCATAGCCAGTTTTTTACCCTTCAGATTCTCTACGCCGCCAAATTCGTGGATGATATGCAGCATGTCTGCCATTGCCTGTGTCGGATGATCGATATCGCACTGGAGATTCACAAGCGTTGGTTTCTGCTCCAGGATACCGTCCTTGTTGCCCTGTGTTACGGCGTCTACGACCTCGTGCATGTATGCATTTCCTTTTCCAATGTACATGTCATCACGGATGCCGATCACGTCAGCCATGAAAGAAATCATGTTAGCTGTCTCGCGTACCGTCTCGCCGTGCGCCACCTGGGATTTTCCTTCGTCCAGATCCTGAACTTCAAGACCCAGAAGGTTGCAGGCGGAAGCAAAAGAAAAACGGGTACGCGTGGAATTGTCGCGGAATAAAGAGATTCCAAGACCACTTTCAAATACTTTTGTGGAAATGTTATTCTCTCTCATGTAACGGAGCGCGTCTGCAACGGTAAATACGGCCTCAATCTCATCGTCAGTCTTTTCCCATGTCAGGAAAAAGTCTCCATTGTACATCTCTTTAAAGTTTAATGCGTTTAATTTATCAATATAATCTTGTAAAGTTTTCATAAAATCATCCTCCATAATATATTTTTCAGTTTGGCGGAGCATTCTGTATTTTTCATACTCCGCCGGATACAGGTGAACTTATAACGGTCTATTTGAAATATTCTGTCGGGAGCGCGGCATACACAGCGGCACAGGTTACCAGATCCTGCTTCCAGGTTATCTCGTTCGGAGCGTGAGCCTGTGCTTCAGCGCCAGGTCCGAAACCGATGCATGGGATGTTGTTTCTTCCCATGATGGATACGCCGTTGGTAGAGAAGGTCCATTTGTCCGTCAGTGGACGCGCCTGTCTCATCTCAAGAGTGTCGGCGGCGCCGATACGTTTGTCACCGTAAAGTCCCATGTAGGCAGCCTCAAGAGCCTTGGTAACCTTGTGATCCTTCGGGATCGCCCATGTCGGGAAATAGCATTCAATCTCGTATACACATCCCGTATAGGAAGGACGGTCGTAGTTGTACATGGATACTACGACATCATCGCCGTATTTTTTAACACTTGGAAGAGCGCGGATCTCATCGAGACAGCTCTCCCATGTCTCTCCGAAAGTCATGCGGCGGTCGAGAGATACCGCACAGGAATCGGCAACTGCGCAGCGGCTTGGGGAGGTGTAGAAGATCTGGGATACGGTAACTGTACCGCGCCCGAGGAAACGGGCTTCTTCCCAGTCCGGGTTGTATTTTGGATTAAGCATCTTAACGAGGCCTTTGATCTCCGTCTCGTCTGCGTCATCATTTTCATTCAGGGAACGTACGTCCTGAAGGATATCAGCCATCTTATAGATTGCATTGTCGCCGCGTTCCGGGGCGGAGCCGTGGCAGGAAACGCCCTTCACATCAATGCGGATCTCCATACGTCCTCTGTGTCCTCTGTAGATACCACCGTCTGTAGGTTCTGTGGACACTACAAACTCAGGACGTATCTTATCCTCGTTGATGATATACTGCCAGCAGAGACCATCGCAGTCCTCCTCCTGAACAGTTCCTACAACCATGATCTTGCAGCCTTCCGGGATCAGGTCAAGATCTTTCATGATTCTGGCGCCGTATACGGAAGATACGATGCCGCCGCACTGGTCAGATACGCCGCGGCCACCGATCTCAGTCTCGTTTTCATAGCCTTCATATGGATCGAATGTCCAGTTCTCGATATTACCGATTCCTACAGTATCAATGTGTGCATCGTATGCGATAATCTTATCGCCGGTTCCCATATAACCGATCACATTGCCCTGAGGGTCGATCGAAACCTCATCAAAACCTACCTTCTTCATCTCGGCAGCAATGGTATTTATGTGTGCCTTTTCACCGCAGCTTTCGCCCGGATCGCGGACGATGGCGCGCAAAAATGCGGTCATGTCTTTTTCATAACTTTTCGCAGCTTCTTTTACCTTATTAAAATCTAACATATTGATGTTCCTCCTGTTAAAATATATACTGTTATCTGTTTACTGAATGTCTGCAAACGGTTGTTTGTCAGATCCGCACAGACCTTCCCACGCAATCTCGTGGTAGCGTTCCGGATCCGTGTCGCCCTCCGAAGATACAAGAAGCACTTCTGAATTTTCGTCAAGCTTTAGAGCCTCTTTTAAATCGCTGTATTCCGGTTTGGTCATAATTGCGTGGAGCAGTCCCATGGTGACAGAGCCGGATTCACCGGAGATCACCTGCTTATCCCCCCGCAGCGGAGAACCGTAGATACGCGTTCCGTTAGCGCTTACCCAGTCAGGGCAGGATACGAATGCGTCGGCGTGATTCCTTAAGATATCCCAGGAAACTGTATTCGCTTCCCCACATGCAAGACCCGCCATAATGGTGAGCATGTCGCCTGTCACATCAACACGGCTGCCGTCAGCGCGCATAGCGGAGCGGTAGAGACAGTCAGCGGCGTTAGCTTCCACGACAGTCATGACCGGCGGATTGTCTTTGTAACGGTTTGCGAAGTATCCTATGACAGCGCCGGCAAGGGAACCAACGCCTGCCTGTACGAAGATGTGCGTGGGACGGCTGTTGTCAGCCTCGAGCTGCTGATCTGCTTCCATGGCAAGAGTTCCGTATCCCTGCATGATCCAGGTGGGGATCTCCTCGTAACCTTCCCATGCAGTATCCTGTACCATGATCCCATGTTCTGTTTCTTCGGCTTCTTTGGCCGCCATACGGACACAGTCGTCATAATTTAAGTTTTCAATCGTAACGGTAGCATTTTCCTTTGCAATGTTTTCAAGACGTGTCCGGGTCGTACCTTTCGGCATCCTTACAACGCATTTCTGACCAAGCTTGTTAGCTGCCCATGCGACCCCTCTTCCATGGTTCCCGTCGGTAGCGGTGAAGAAGGTTGCCTGACCGAATTCTTCTCTCAGCTTCTCGGATGTAAGTACCTGATACGGGACTTCGCTGACATCCTTGCCAAGCTGTCCCGCTATGTATCGCGCAATTGCGTAAGATCCTCCCAGCACCTTAAAGGCGTTCAGGCCAAAACGGTAGGATTCGTCCTTTACATAGAGGCGTTTCAGCCCGAGGTATGATGCAAGATTGGAAAGGGGTGTCAGAGGCGTTACTTCGTACTGGGGAAAGCTTTTATGGAAATTTCCTGCCTTCTCCATCTCGGCAACAGACATGTTTGCAACCTGCCTGTCATCACTTTTTGCGATATTATTCAGAGTCCATTTGATCTCTGGTGTGTTGCTCATGATTCATATCCTCCTTATGATATGGTTATTTGTTAATGTCTACATAGCTGTAGAGCGTGTATTTGGAGATGCCGAAGTATTTGGCTACTTTATCTCCGGATTTTGTAATAAGGAAGGCTCCTGCCTCATTCAGGAAACAGATCGCTTTAATCTTATCGTCCTTTGTCATAAGCGGAACAGGAACGCCCACCAGCGCAACAGACTGTTCTATAAGTTCGTCTAAAAGATGGTTGACGTCATGCGTGATCGTCTTAGGTGGTTCTGAACTGTCTGGATTATGATCCGAACTGTCGCATGCAATGAGTCCATGTATGCTGTTCTCGATGGCAAGAAGGTTCGTGATGTCATAATTAATAGAAAGTATGTAGCGGGGCAGGTCTGTTTCGTCATGAATGTAGATAGTGCTGGATTTTAAGATCCTTCCGTCCTCCGTTCTGGTAAGATAAGCCAGCTTATCCGGAAGATGGCCGTTACTGTGCTTGATGGCGTTCAGCACGGCGCCTGAAGGTCCTCCGCCTACTTTGCGGTTCGTGATGTGTCCGTTTTCAATATACACGATTGAATTTTCAGCGGATCCATTGCGAAGATCGTGGATCAGTATTTCACAGTTTTCGCCAAACTGCGAAGCAAGTCCGGATGCAATCTGCTTTAATATTTTTAATGTATGATCCGGCATGTGAATCAATCCCTCCTTTGCAGGAATCCATGTTGGTCTCTCTAAGTTCCATCATAGCATATATTTCTGAAATTGCAAGAGAAAAATACAAAAATTTTTTGTAATAATAAATTATTTTTACAAAAAAATTTTGTTAAAACTATTGCGCATTGAGACGTTTAGTGATAAAATATCACTAATGAAAGTTGTATTTCTCACAAACGCATAATTGAACACTGAGATAATCAAAATGGTCTCTCTGTAATTTACTGATTTTTACAGTGTCATCGACTTACAATGTTACACTTTCATATTCATATTGCAACTTGTAGGTGAGTTTGGTGTGGCATCATAGAACACCAATACCAAATAAGATGTAAGGAGAGAAAAAATGGAAAAAGAAGGAAGTAGAACAACTTCAGGGGAACTGTTTAAGATCAATGGAACCCCCCGCTTTTCTCAGGCATTTCCTCTGGCTCTTCAGCATGTGGTGGCAATGATCGTAGGGTGCGTTACGCCGGCAATCATTGTAGCGGGAGTAGCGGGACTGTCGGGAAAGGATTCTATTATTTTGATTCAGGCGGCGCTCGTTATGTCGGCGATCACTACACTGATCCAGTTATTCCCTGTCATCAGATTCGGATCTTTTAAGCTGGGTTCCGGTCTTCCGGTCATCATGGGCATCAGCTTTGCGTACGTACCGACTATGCAGGCGATTGCCGGGGAATACGATGTCGGGACGATTCTCGGCGCGCAGATAATCGGCGGCGCTGTGGCGATGATCGTCGGTATTTTTATTAAGCAGATACGCAGGTTTTTCCCGCCGCTCGTCACAGGTACGGTTGTGTTCGCCATCGGTCTTTCCCTTTATCCGACAGCCATCAATTATATGGCGGGCGGAACAAGCAGTGAGAGCTACGGTTCCTGGCAGAACTGGCTGGTGTCGATCATCACGCTGATCATTGTTACGTTTCTGAATCACTATGGGAAGGGAATCTGGAAACTTGCCTCGATATTAATAGGCATCGTCTGCGGCTATGTGATCGCGCTGATGTTCGGGATGGTGAATTTCTCGTCAGTTTTGGAGGCGTCATGGTTTCAGCTTCCGCAGCCATTGCATTTCGGCATTAAGTTTGAACCTGCCTCATGCGTGGCCATCGGGGTATTGTTCGCCATCAACGCAATTCAGGCCATCGGAGATTTTTCCGCCACTACAACCGGCGGTCTTGACAGAATGCCGACGGATGAAGAGCTGAACGGTGGTATTGTGGCGTATGGTCTGAGCAACATTTTCTGTGCGCTGTTCGGGGGTCTTCCGACGGCGACATACAGCCAGAACGTGGGTATCGTATCTTCCACCAGGGTAGTGGCAAAGCGTGTATTTGGAATGGCTGCGACCATTCTTTTGATCGCCGGCCTGATTCCAAAGTTTTCGTCCATCCTGACGACGATTCCGTATTGTGTGCTTGGCGGAGCGACGGTCTCTGTATTCGCTTCTATCGCAATGACGGGAGTGAAACTGATCACTACGGTTCCGATGGATTATCGAAGTACAACGATCGTGGGGCTTGCCATAGCTCTTGGCATGGGCGTCACTCAGGCAAACGAGTCGCTTGCTGCATTTCCTGCATGGGTAACGACTGTTTTCGGGAAGTCTCCGGTTGTTCTTGCGACAATTACAGCGATCATATTGAATCTTGTGCTTCCCAGACCGAAGGAAGATCCGAAGGATGTGCAGAAGTTAAAAGAATCGGCGAAAGAAGAATCATAAAAAGGAGACGATTATGTTAATAGTAGGAAATGGTAAATTATTTACCAGAGATAATGATCTTCCCTATATTAAGGACGGCGCAGTCGCAATAGAAGGAACAAGGATTGCGGAGGCAGGCGCCACGGAAGAGATAAAAGAAAAATACAAGGACGCGGAATACATAGATGCGAGAGGCGGCGTTATCATGCCGGCGTTTATTAACGCTCATGAACATATTTACAGCGCCATGGCAAGAGGTTTGAGCATCAAGGGGTATGATCCGAAAGGATTTCTGGATATTCTGGACGGGCAGTGGTGGACGATTGACCGGAAGCTGACATTGGAACAGATAAGATACAGCGCCATGGATACCATGATCTCCAGTATCCGCAATGGTGTGACGACGATCTTCGATCACCATGCAAGCTTCGGACATATCCGGGACAGCCTGTTTACTATTGCGGACGTTGCAAAGGAACTGGGAGTCCGTTCCTGTCTGTGTTATGAGATTTCGGACAGGGACGGCCTTGATAAGGCGAAGGAAGCTGTTATGGAAAATGCGGAATTCATCCGCTATGCATTGAAGGATGATACGGATATGCTTGCAGGCATGATGGGTATGCATGCGCAGTTTACGATCTCTGATGCTACCATGGAGCTTGCGGCGGCAAATAAACCGGAGGAAGTGGGCTATCATATCCATGTGGCGGAGGGGATCGAAGATCTCCATGACTGTCTGAAAAAATATGGAAAGCGGATCGCAGACAGATTATTCGACTTCAATATCCTGGGGGAAAAGACGCTTCTTGGGCATTGCATCTATATCAATCCTCATGAGATGGAGCTCATTAAAGATACGAATACCATGGTCGTACACAATCCGGAATCCAACATGGGGAATGCCTGCGGCTGCCCGCCAACGATGGAACTGGTGCGAAGAGGGATCCTTACCGGGCTTGGGACGGACGGCTATACCCATGATATGACAGAGTCATTTAAAGTGGCAAATGTGCTTCACAAGCATCATTTATGCGATGCCAACGCGGCATGGGGCGAAGTGCCAAAGATGTTGTTCGAGAATAATGCAGAAATTGCGAACCGTTATTTCAAGGCTCCTCTCGGCGTACTGAAGAAAGGGGCGGCAGCGGACGTGATCGTTGTTGATTATACTCCGCCGACACAGCTTGATGAGAGCAATATTAACGGTCATATACTCTTTGGCATGACCGGAAGAGACGTGGTCACAACGATCGGCAACGGAAAAGTCCTGATGAAAGACCGCGAGGTTCAGGTTGCGGACGTGGATGAAGTATACGCAAAATGCAGGGAAGAATCCGCGAAGCTGTGGAAGAGTATTAACGGATAGGAGGAAAAGTATATGAGTGATATTATGACTTGTATGCCTTTTGAGCAGTTATTGAACTGGATCATAAAAGAGCATGATACAAAGGGAACGGTATTCGGAGTACACAGGCCATATGTGGCTGACCCGTCAAAGGCGCAGAAAATATTTGAAAGACCTCTTGAAACACCGATCGGGCCGGCAGCCGGTCCCAACAGCCAGTTAACACAGAATATTGTCGCATCCTATTATGCAGGAAGCCGTTTCTTTGAATTAAAGACAGTTCAGATCATGGACGGTGCGGAACTTGCGGCATGTGTCAACAAACCGTGTATTAAGGCGGATGATGAGTGCTACAATTGCGAGTGGTCTACGGAATTATACGTTCCTCAGGCACAGGATGAGTATATCAAAGCATGGTTCCTTCTTTCATTTATGGCAAAAGAGTACGGTCTTGGAAGCATGAACGGGTTCCAGTTTAATATCAGCGTAGGCTATGATCTTGCGGGTATTAAGTCCGAGAAGGTCAACTGCTTTATTGAAAATATGAAAAATGCTGAGAATACAGCTGTTTTTAAAGAATGTAAGGAAACGCTCCTTGCCCATGCGGATGAATTTAAAAATGTGACAAAAGAAGATATCGAGAACATTTCCCCGAGGATCTGTAACTCGGCGACGATCTCCACACTTCACGGATGTCCTCCTCAGGAGATCGAGAGTATTGCAAATTATCTTCTGACGGAAAAGAAGATGCACACATTTATCAAATGCAATCCGACACTTCTGGGATATGAGTTCGCAAGAGAGACTTTGGATCAGATGGGATATGACTATATCGCATTTGGCAGATTCCATTTCGAGGACGACCTTCAGTATGCGGACGCAGTGCCGATGCTTCAGCGGTTAATGAAGTTATCTTCTGATCTGAAGCTTGAGTTCGGTGTAAAGATTACGAATACTTTCCCGGTTGACGTGAAGGCAAATGAGCTTCCGAGCGAAGAAATGTATATGTCCGGGAAGTCGCTGTATCCCCTTTCTATCTC
Source organism: uncultured Dorea sp. (assembly GCA_964577075.1). Classification (GTDB taxonomy): domain Bacteria; phylum Bacillota; class Clostridia; order Lachnospirales; family Lachnospiraceae; genus MD308. Next base: position 11,437 of record CAZNXL010000008.1, read on the forward strand.
GCTGGCGGCAAAGCTGTCCAGAGAATTTGACGGGAAGCTTCGGATCGCTTATTCCGGAGGCGCGGATGCATTTAACATCGGAAAGATCGTCGGTACGGGAGTATGGCCGGTAACGGTGGCGACAACGATTCTGAAACCGGGCGGATACCAGAGACTGAAACAGATGGCGGAACTTCTGGATGCTCAGGGAGTGAAGGAGTTTACAGGGATCGACGTGGAAGCGCTTAATAAGGTTGCGCGGGACGCGGTAACAGACGTGCACCATGTAAAGCCGGCAAAACTTCCGGGATCACGAAAGACCGATGAGGCAGTGCCGCTTCTTGACTGTTACACAGCTCCGTGTGAAGACGCATGTCCGATCCATCAGGAGATCACGACTTACATGAGGCTCTCCGGTGAAGGAAAATACGAGGAAGCATTAAAGGTGATCCTGAACAGAAACGCCTTGCCGTTTATCACAGGGACGATCTGCGCACATGGATGTCAGAGCCATTGTACGCGTAATTTTTATGAGAATCCGGTGCAGATCCGCGATACAAAGCTGCTCTGCGCAGAAAAAGCATTTGATAAAGTCGTTCCTGAACTGAAGGCAGAAGGAACGTGCGACAGAAAAGTTGCTGTTGTCGGCGGAGGTCCCTCCGGCATGGCGGCGGCATTCTATCTTGCGAGGATGGGCGCCGGGGTTACGATTTATGAAAAGAGAGACAGGCCTGGTGGTATTGTGAGCGCTGTGATTCCTGATTTCCGTATTGATGACAGTGTGATCGCAAAAGATGCTGCGCTGCTTGAAAAGCTTGGTGTGAAAGTTCTTTATAATACAGAGGCTCCGGCGGTGGAAGAGCTCCGTTCCCGGTATGATGACGTAATTCTTTCAGTAGGCGCGTATAAGCGCGGACAGCTTGAACTGGAAGGAAAACAGGCTGTAAATGCGCTTGAGTTTCTTGAAAATTTCAATCAGACAGGCGGCAAGGTGGAATTAGGAAAGAACGTTGTAGTCATCGGAGGCGGGAACACTGCCATGGATACAGCCAGAGCAGCAAAGAGATGTGATGGCGTTGAGCATGTATACCTTGTATACAGAAGAACAAAACGTTATATGCCTGCAGACGAGCATGAGCTTTTGCTTGCTGTTCAGGACGGCGTAGAGTTCAGAGAGCTTCTGGCGCCTGTTAAGATGGAAAACGGGACACTGCTGTGCAATAAGATGGCATTGGGTGAGATGGATGCGTCCGGAAGAGCCAGCGTTAAGTCAACAGGAGAGACGGCAGAGGTTCCGGCCGATACAGTAATCGCGGCGGTTGGCGAAAAAGTACCGACTGACTTTTATGAGGCGAACGGGATCAATGTAGATGGCAGAGGGCGTGTGCTGGTAGATGAGAACCTCCAGACGAATCTGGAAGGAGTTTATGTCATCGGCGATGGTTTATACGGACCGTCTCTGGTTGTGAATGGAATGGCGGATGCGATCAAAGCAGCGGAAGCGATCTCGGGCAGGGCGATCTCTGAGAGTATGAGCGAATCTCAGAAGGCGGAAGAACTTTTTGAGAAGAAAGGGATTCTTGCGGAAGTCGGCGAGAAAAAAGAGGCGGACAGATGTCTTAACTGTTCTTCCGTATGTGAGAATTGTGTGGATGTATGCCCGAACCGCGCAAATATTTCTGTTAAGGTGCCGGGGATGGAAAAAGCGCAAGTGATCCATGTGGATTATATGTGTAACGAGTGCGGCAACTGTAAGAGCTTCTGTCCGTATGCAAGCGCGCCGTATCTTGATAAATTTACATTATTTGCCAATGAGGAGGATATGGCGAACAGTAAGAATCAGGGATTTGTTGTCCTTGATAAAGAAAGAGTGAGCTGTAAGGTACGCTTCCTCGGAGAAGAAATTGTATGGAACAAGGGAGAGGAGAGCAGGCTTTCGAGCGGACTTCGGAAGGTGATTGAAGCAGTATGCAGTGATTATGCATATCTTCTTCCGTAGCGATCAGGCGAAAAGAAAGAAGGCAGTGGATGCTGAGACGTCTGTCTCGCGGAGGTATCGTTATCAGCGGAAACAGGAAGAGCTTTTAGATATTGCGTCTATCGGCATCCACTCCTTCAAACTCTATACGACCTGTGATACAATAGTGGCAGACGATAAAAGTATTGATGAGATTCCTGCGCGCCTCAAAAGGCAGGAGAAATTGCAGGTATATTTGAGAGGAAAACTCATTGCGGAAAACGGAGAAATCACAGTTGCCGGTCAGTGGCAATACCTGACGGCAACAGACAAGTAACACAAACTTCATAAATGAAATAAAAAGGAGGGAGGCGGAGGGAAAATGTATACGTTGAATGTGAATGGACGCATGGTCACGACTGAGAGAAAGCAGCCGCTGTTACGATTTCTGAGAGATGAGCTGCACCTGACATCAGTAAAGGACGGATGCAGTCAGGGCGCCTGCGGCGCATGTACTGTGATCATAGATGGAGAGACTGTGAAAGCCTGTGTCCCATCCACAGACAGACTGGAAGGGAAAAAGATCGTAACAGTCGAGGGTCTAAGTGAATGGGAATCGAAGGTGTTTACTTATGCTTACGGAGAGGCGGGAGCGGTACAGTGCGGGTTTTGTATTCCCGGCATGGTGATGTGTACGAAAGCGCTCTTAGACAGGAATCCCGATCCTTCGGAGGATGAGATCCGATATGCGCTTCGCAATAATTATTGCCGGTGCACAGGATATGTGAAGATCATCGCTGCGGTGAAACTTGCGGCAAAGATCATGCGGGACGGCGTGATACCTGAAAAGAGTGCGGACGACTGGAAGATAGGTTCCCGCGTGCACAGGCTGGACGTGGAAGAAAAAGTGCTTGGGTATGGGAAATATCCGGATGACTATTATCTGGAGGGAATGTGTTATGGTTCGGCGCTGCGGAGTAAATATCCAAGGGCCAGAGTATTGTCCATTGATGTCAGCGCTGCAAAAAAACTGCCGGGCGTCGTGACTGTTCTGACTGCAGAGGATATCCCGGGTCAGAACAAGATCGGGCACTTGAAGCATGACCAGTATACGATGATCCCTGTCGGCGGGCTGACCCATTATCTGGGAGACGCCATAGCGCTCGTTGCGGCAGAGGACCGGGAAACTCTGGAAAAGGCAAAGAAGCTGATCAAAGTAGAATACGAGGCGCTTCCTGCAGTCCACAGCATAGAAGAGGCAAAAGCAGAGGATGCGCCGAAAGTATTTGACGAAGAGGAATCTAACGTGCAGGCCTATAAACATGTGAGCCGCGGAAATGCCACAGAGGCGATCAAAAACGCAAAGCATGTGATCAGTCACCATTTTGAAACTCCGTGGACAGAACATGCCTTTTTAGAGCCGGAGTGTGCCGTGGCATACATGGAGGAAGACGGATATGTGATGGTGATCTCCACAGACCAGTCTGCATATTGTACCTCAAATGAGTGCGGCCTGGCGCTTGGAACGGAGAAGGTGCGGGCGCAGAATGCGCTGGTCGGCGGCGGCTTCGGCGGCAAGGAAGATATGACGGTACAGCATCATGCGGCGCTTCTTACATATCTGACCGGGCGGCCGGTAAAGGTAAAGCTTACGAGAGAGGAATCACTCCTGATCCATCCGAAACGTCACCATTTTGTCATGGACTTTACCATGGGATGTGATGAGAATGGGAAGATCATGGGTGTGAAGGCTAAGGTCGCTTCTGATACGGGAGCATTCGCATCTCTGGGCGGGCCGGTGCTTGAACGGGCGTGTACCCATGCGGCCGGACCTTATGCGTATGAAAATTTTGAGATCGAAGGAACTGCTTATTATACTAATAATCCGCCTGCAGGAGCCTTTCGCGGATTTGGCGTGACTCAGACTTGTTTCGCCACTGAGACGCTTCTCAATATGATGGCGGACGAGGTCGGGATCACTCCCTGGGAAATACGCTACCGCAATGCGATCCGTCCGTGGGGCGTGCTTCCTAACGGGCAGATCGTAGATGACTCCACGGGTCTGGTGGAAACCCTTGAGGCGGTCAGGGAAGATTACGACAATGCGTTGGCGCTGGGGAAACCTGTAGGGATCGGATGTGCTATGAAAAATGCAGGGGTCGGCGTAGGAATCCCGGATTGGGGACGGGTAAGGCTGATCGTTGAGGAGGACGGGAAACTCCATGTATATTCCGGAGCATCCTGTATCGGACAGGGACTTGGAACGGTGCTGGTGCAGATGATCGTGACGAACACGGATCTAAAGAGAGAGGATATAGTATATGAGCGCAGTAACACCTGGATCGCACCGGATTCCGGGACAACCTCCGGATCCCGTCAGACGCTTGTTACCGGAGAAGCCTGCAGACGTGCCTGTGAAAAACTCATGGAAGAAAAAAAGGACGGAAAGTCCCTTGGGGATCTTGCGGGACAGGAATTTTACGGCGAATATCTCGCAAAGACCGATCCTCTGGGGGCTGATGTAACGAATCCAGTCTCTCATGTGGCATATGGCTATGCGACGCAGATATGTATTCTGGATCCGAAGACCGGTAAGATAGAAAAAATAGTAGCCGCTCATGATGTGGGAAAAGCTGTAAATCCATTATCCTGCGAAGGGCAGATTGAGGGCGGCGTGGTCATGTCTATGGGATTTGCGCTTCGTGAGAGGTACCCCATTGATGATAACTGCAAGCCTATTGAAAAATACGGCGCTCTCGGACTATTCCGATCCCACGAGATTCCTGAAATTAGAGCGATCGTTATAGATAAGCCGGGACTGAATGTAGCGTGCGGCGCTATCGGCATCGGAGAGATCACCTCAATTCCGACAGCTCCGGCGATTACAGACGCATATTATCGTTTTGACGGAGAGCGCAGGTATAGTCTGCCGATTTCAGGAACACCATATGAAAGGAAGGGATGGCATGGCAATTAAAAAGAAATTCCCTTACCGGGCAGCAGTTGTGGCATGTAAGGGAGAATGCCCTGCAAAAGCGAATTTTGCCTGCAGGTATGGCTGTGTTGGTTGTGGAAATTGCGTCGCGGTCTGCAAATTTGGCGCCGTATTCCTGAATGGAAATGGCGTTGCGGAGGTAGATGAGGAAAAATGTATCGCCTGCGGCATGTGTGCGAGAGTATGTCCACAGCAGATCATACATATTCATGAGTGCGCCAGTTACATCGTGGTAAAATGTTCTAATAAGGACAAGGGGAAAGAGGCGAGAGAGGTGTGCCCATCAAGCTGTATCGGTTGTGGCATCTGCGAAAAAACATGTACGGCAGAAGCAGTGAAAGTAATTGATAACTGCGCGTCGATCGACGATGCATTGTGCTTAAGCTGCGGCATGTGTGCGGTAAAGTGCCCCAGACATGTGCTGGAAGATAAAAGATGCATCCTGACATAACCCGGTTTCAGATGTCTTTCGCCTGGAAACAGGGAGTACATTGGCTGGATCCTGGATTTCATACACGGGCTGATACCTTGTTTTGTATGAAATCCGGGAAAACCAGGGTTCCACAAGTGAGCAGAAAGGTATACGATAAGAGAATGGAAGGTCTGGATATGGAAGCAAAAAAAAGCGGGTTACGTTATCAGCTTACTATACGTTTATTTTTTGAGGGAAAAAGCTTTGGCCCCGGGCCGATGAAACTGTTGGAAGGAGTAGAACAGACAGGATCCTTAAGCCATGCCGCCAGAAATATGGGAATGGCTTATTCCAAGGCATGGAAGATGATCCGGGATCTGGAAAAAGAGTGGGGATTTCCTATACTGGTGAAGCAGCCGGGAGGTCTGCACGGGGGCGGGTCCTACCTGACGGAAGCGGGGAGAGATCTGCTGGAAAGATATCGCAGTATGCTGGACGAAGTTCATGATGCCGCAGATAAAGCGCTTAAAAAAAATTTTCCGGAATAGAAGATTTTTTTTAGGAATCGTTATTCTTTATAAAGAATAACGAAAATAGACAGAAGAAAAGGAGACGAAAAAAATGAAGAAAAAACTAATTGCAGCAGTATTAATGGTATGCATGGCGGCCGCGGGATGCGGTCAGAAGGATGAGACGACGACGCAATCAGAATCAGATGCAGAAGAGACGGAACTTAACGTGTTTGCGGCAGCGTCTATGACGGAAACGCTGACAGAACTGGGGGAGGAATACAGCAAAGAGCATCCGAATGTAACGATTAATTTTAACTTTGACTCTTCAGGAACTCTGAAGACGCAGATTGAAGAAGGCGCTGAATGTGACATTTTTATCTCAGCGGCGCAAAAACAGATGGATCAACTGGACATTACGGCAGATGAGGAGGTCAATACAGACGGACTTGATTTTGTGCTGGAAGATACCCGTATCGACATTCTGGAAAATAAAGTGGTCCTGGTGGCCCCTGATGATAACCCGGCGGACATCCAGTCCTACGATGATTGGGCGGAGAAGATGAAAGCAGGATCCATATTGATGGCAATGGGCAACGAGGACGTCCCGGTGGGACAGTATACACAGCTGATCTTAGAATACTACGGCCTGTCAGAGGAAGATCTGGCTGCAGCCGGATGTATTACATACGGAACAAATGTGAAAGAAGTTACGACACAGGTGTCAGAAGCGGCAGTCGACTGTGGCATCATCTATGCTACAGACGCATATTCGGCGGGTCTTACGGCAATTGATACTGCGACCTCCGAGATGTGCGGACAGGTTATCTATCCGGCAGCAGTTCTTAAAGTATCAAAAAATCAGGATGAGGCAAAAGATTTTCTTCAGTATCTGACGGAAGATGCGGCGGACGCGGAGTTTGAGAGTGTAGGGTTTACAACGGTCAACTAATATTCAGAACAGGGAGAATGTATGATAACAGATTTTTTTCCGCTTTATAATTCAATCCGCATTGCGGGCATCAGCACATTTTTCGTATTTTTCCTTGGTGTATTTTCTGCTTATTATGTATCGAAAATGCCAAGGTTTGTAAAAGGTCTGTGCGACGTTGTGCTGACATTGCCTCTTGTATTGCCGCCGACCGTTGTGGGTTATCTGCTATTGAGGCTACTGGGGCCAAAAAGGATCATCGGGGCATGGTTTTTAAAGATGTTTGAACTCAGACTTACTATGACATGGTGGTCCGCGATCTTCGCGACGGTTATCGTGATCTTTCCGCTGATGTACCGTACAACCAGGGGAGCGTTCGAAAGTTTTGACGAGAATCTGGCATACTCAGGTCAGTCCATTGGTCTGTCCGGTACATATATCTTCTGGAGGATCCGTATGCCGGTGTGCCGTTCGGGAATACTGGCGGGAACGGTCCTGGCATTTGCAAGAGCGCTGGGGGAGTACGGAGCTACCAGTATGATCGCAGGTTACACTCCGGGAAAGACTGCGACGATCTCTACAACGGTTTATCAGTTATGGAGAACCAATGACGACGATCTGGCATTCCGGTGGGTGATGATCAATATCGTTATTTCCTTTGCGGTGCTGCTTGTGGTCAATCTGTTGGAGAGAAAGCGGGGAAAGTAATGTCGTTAGTTGTTGATATCAAAAAGAAGATCGGAAATTTTCAGTTAGATATTAAGTTTGAGGCGGGAGATGAGACCCTTGCGCTGCTGGGGGCTTCCGGCAGCGGCAAGAGTATGACTTTAAAATGCATTGCAGGCGTTGGAAAGCCGGACTCCGGAAAGATTATCCTAAACGACCGTACGCTTTTTGATTCAGACAGGGGGATCAATCTGCCGCCTCAGAAGAGGAGAACCGGGCTGGTATTCCAGAATTACGCCTTGTTTCCGAATATGACGGTGCGTCAGAATATTGCCGCAGGCGCCATGAGAAAAAAAGATCGGAGTCTGAGAAAAAAACACGTGGATGAGATTGTCAGGCGGATGGACATTGAGCAGCTTACAAAAAGATATCCGGGAGAACTCTCCGGAGGGCAGCAGCAGAGAGTGGCGTTGGCGAGAGCTCTCGTATCGGAACCGGACATTCTGCTGCTTGATGAGCCGATGTCCGCCCTGGACAGTCACTTGCGCTTTCGGATCGAACAGGAGCTGAGAGAGATCTTCAGAAGCTTTGGGAAAACAGTGATTTTAGTTTCTCATAACAGGGATGAGGTCTACCGGATGGCAGATCAGATCGCAATTATCCATGACGGGAGACTTGAATGCACAGGAGAGAAAAAAGAAGTCTTTCAGACCCCGCGGACAAAGAATGGCGCAATACTCACCGGGTGTAAAAATATATCGAAGATAAAGAGGATCGATCAGGAACACATATTTGCTGAGGATTGGGGCGTGACCCTGAAAGTTCCCGCCGTATCCCGGGAAATAGAATATGCAGGGATCCGGATGCATGATATCATCTCTTGCAAACAGGCCGTAAACTGCATTATCCA
>CAZNXL010000009.1:0-10313 GCA_964577075.1 uncultured Dorea sp.
AGTTTGCAGTAGAAGTTGATGAAAGAGAAGAGGCGATCTTAGGCGTACTTCCGGGGAATAACTGCGGCGGCTGCGGATATGCAGGATGTTCGGGCCTTGCAGCAGCGATTGTAAAAGGAGAGGCTGAGATCGGCGGATGTCCGGTAGGCGGCGCTCCGGTGGCTGCTGAAGTTGGAAAGATCATGGGACAGGAAGCCGGAGAACAGGTGCGTCAGGTTGCATTTGTAAAATGTGCCGGAACATGTGAGAAGGCAAAACAGGATTATGAGTACCATGGGCTTGGAGACTGTATTATGGTAAACATGATGCAGAACGGCGGGCCGAAGGCTTGTAATTACGGATGTCTCGGAGAAGGAACCTGTGTGGCAGCATGTCCTTTTGACGCGATCCATATTGCGGATGGGATTGCAGTTGTAGATAAGGAAGCATGTAAGGCGTGCGGAAAATGTATCGCCGTATGTCCGAAGCATTTGATCGAGCTTGTACCGTATGATCAGAAACATCTGGTACAGTGCAGCTCCAGAGATAAAGGCAAAGATGTCATGAAAGCATGTTCCGTAGGATGTATCGGATGTAAGATGTGTGAGAGAATGTGTCAGTTTGAAGCGGTCAAAGTTGAAAACAATATTGCACACATTGATCCGGAGAAATGTACAAATTGTGGAGCTTGTGCTGAAAAATGTCCGAAGAAGATCATTCTCTGAACTAAGTGGTAAGTATGAGACGTAATTTAAGACAGGTTGTGACCGAAGGGTTACAGTTATTTTTAAAAGATATCATGTCGGCAAAGTGGGCGATTATTGTAATAGTCGCCTGTTTTGTGTTTTTGAAAAACTTTCTTCACAGTCTGTGTCCGATGGTATTATTTACGGGACTGCCATGTCCTGGATGTGGTATGACACGGGCGGGATATAAGGTCCTTTGTCTTGATTTTGCAGGGGCGTGGAGGATCCATCCCTTCATATATGCGGTGATTGTATTGGCGGTGGTATTTGCAGTGGAGCGGTATATTGTCCAAAGCAAAAGCATGACAGGATTCAAATGGTGTGCGGTTGCGGCGATGACAGGGCTGATCATATTTTATGTGTGGAGAATGATACATTTTTTCCCGAGCGTGGAACCGATGACCTATTATCGGTATAATCTGATCCAAAGAATTCACGAGATGTTCATTGAAATTAAAACTGTAAAGTGATAAGATATTAACAACTTTTGAAGGAGGGCAATATCGATGGATAATAATTTTGACAATGCACCGAAGGATACACAGCCTGTCTATACAGATCCGAATGCGGATGTTAAACCGGAGCAGGAGACTGAGACTAAGACGGAAGCAGGGGCTCAGGAACAGACGCAGGATACGTATCAGGATACCCGGAATAATCAGAATTATGACAGATATCAATATACGCAGGGCTATCAAAAGTATCAGGATAATCCGGACTATCATACCGGAAGTCAGACCTCATACCGGCAGAAGAATTATAATGGCATGGACACATCTCCGATGTCAATGGGGGATTGGGTATTGACGATTCTTGCAGCAATGATCCCGTGTGCAGGTATCATTCTGTATATTGTATGGGCGTTCAGCAGTACCGGAAATGTGAACAGAAGAAATTTCTGCCGCGCACAGTTAGTGATCATGGCAGTTGTATTCGTACTTTACCTGGTATTATTTTTTGTATTTGGAGTTGCAATGCTGGGGATATTTGGAGGCAGGTAAGAAACAGGGGCTATCATTTTCTGATATGCCCCTGTATTATCATTTCAGGAAGTTCTCCGAATAATGTATCTTGTTGTCATTTGTGATAAATACTGCATCTACATTGTCAAGAAGGTTGACAAGCTTCATTCCCTCATCGTATCCGAGAAGAAAACAGGTAGTGCTGAGCGCGTCTGCAGTCAGCGAAGAATTGGTAATGATCGTAACACTGGACAAGTTATTATCACACGGATAACCGGTGGAAGGATCTAATATGTGATGATATATCTTCCCGTTTTTCTCAAAGTATCGCTGATAGGTTCCGGTAGTTACGACGGACTTGTCAGCCACCTTAACAGAAGTGATAGGTTCTCCGGCTTCGTCGAAAGGCTTCTGGATACCAATATTGTATTTGGAACCATCAGTCTTAGTGCCCATTGCCACTACATTGCCGCCCAGATTGATAATGGCGTGCTTCACACCATTGTCTTCAAGATATTCTTTCAGGCGGTCTGCAATATATCCTTTTGCAATAGCCCCCACGTCTAAAGCAGCCTTGGAGTTTGTAAGTTTTACCTGGTTATCCTTGATTACAATATTTTTGTAATTCACCTTGCTTTTTGCGGAAGCGATTTTCTTGCGGGACGGCACGGAAGGAGTTTCATCGTGGAAATCCCAAAGCTCAGATACGGAACCGATAGTAATATCGAAAGCTCCATTGGATAAATTGCCATAGTAAATTCCTTTTTTAATCAGAGTAATAGTGTCTTCGGAAACTTCTACGAATTTTCCTCTGGCCTTGTTGATCTTATAAATCTCACCATCCTTATTCGTCCGGGAAAATTTTGTGTCATATTCTTTGCAGAGCTTTTCGCAGCCTTTAAGGATATCTTCACTGGCCGGATCGAGGATCTGTACGCTGATCACCGTATCAAACAGAGTATCCGTATAAGTTAAATCTCTTTTGTATCCAAGGTTCGAACACCCGCTTAAAAAAAGAGCGGCGGATATGGTCAATGCAATTATTTTTTTTATTCTCATAATATCACCTCATCGAATCATATACACAAGTATATTTAGTGAACCTTTGTTATTATAACAATGAAAAAGAAGATATGCAATCGAACATGTGGTTGCGAAGGAAAACTTCTTGTGCTAGAATGATGACTAGAGAGGGCGGGTTAGTATGAAAAAAGATTTGAAGAAAAAAGATTTCGTATTGATAGTTGTTATTATCTGCGTGGCAGGACTTGCATTTTTACTGCACTCGGTGATCGGCGGCAGGGGGGCCGGAAGTGTGACTGTCAAAGTGGAAGGCGAGATTACGGGGGTGTACACTCTGGCAAAGGATCAGACGATAGAGATCAACGGAGGAAGTAATATACTGGAGATTAAGAACGGCTATGTTGACATGATAGAAGCCAACTGTCCTGATCTTCTGTGCGTGAAGCAGAAAGCAATCTCAAAAAACGGAGAGAATATTATCTGTCTTCCGAATAAGGTTGTTGTGACCATAGACAGCAGTGAGGACAGCGCAATTGATGCAGTGACACAGTAGGGGGGATAAGGGTTTGAAACACAGAGTTGCTTATTTTGGCGTATTTACTGCATTGGCGTTAATCTTTAGCTATGTGGAGTCATTGATCCCCATATCACTTGGGATTCCGGGAGTGAAGCTTGGACTTGCGAACCTGATCATTGTGATCGGGCTTTATAAGATGAGTCTGAAGGAAGTGTATCTCTTATCTTTTGTGAGAGTTTTATTATCAGGGTTTATATTCGGGAATTATTTCAGCATTCTTTACAGTCTTGCAGGAGCTCTTTTTAGTGTTACTGTCATGGCGCTGCTAAAAAAGAATGGCGGATTTAGCGTGATGGGTGTCAGTATCGCCGGAGGAGTATTCCATAATATCGGGCAGCTTTTTGTCGCGATGATCGTGGTAGAGACTTTCGGAGTGGCTTATTATGTTCCGGTTCTTTTGATTGCCGGGTTAATTACAGGAATGCTGATCGGAGTTGCGGCGAATGAGATGCTGAAAAGATTAGTGAATCTTAGATTTTAGCAGTAGGAGGTTATATGATACAGTTTATCAGAGGCGAACTTGTGTCTGTGGAAGAAGACAGAGTGATCGTGGACGTGAATGGAGTAGGATACGGGATTTTTATGTCGGTGCAGTCAATGGGCCTGCTGCCTCAGGTGGGGAATCAGGTAAAGATCCATACATATCTGAGCGTAAAGGAAGATGCGATGCAGTTATTCGGATTTTTAACGAGAGAAGACCTTAAGATATTCAAATTGCTGATCGGGGTGAATGGGATCGGACCTAAGGGCGGGCAGGCCATTCTTTCGGTCCTGTCGCCGGATGATTTAAGGTTTGCGGTGTTTTCAGGTGACGCGAAAGCAATCTCTGCAGCGCCGGGCATCGGGAAAAAAACAGCGGAGAAATTGATCCTTGAACTCAGAGATAAGCTCAGCATTGAAGACACACTGCAGCGCGCGGCAGATACGGATATTCCACCGTATCATGCGGGTTATAACAGCAGTATCCAGAGCGAAGCCGTGCAGGCATTAGTTGCTCTGGGCTATGGAAGCGCAGAGGCTTTAAAGGCGGTCAAACAGGTACCGATCGAGGAAGACAGCGATGTGGAGAGCGTTTTAAAAAAAGCGCTTAAGTATATGCTTTAAAAAGATGAATGGATTAGAAGGATATGAGTAGAAGAATTATTACAACGGAGAATCTGGAAGAGGATGTTAAAATAGAAAACCATCTCCGTCCCCAGATGTTAGATGATTATATTGGACAGGAAAAAGCGAAGGAGACATTAAGGATCTACATAAAAGCGGCAAAGGACCGTGGAGAAGCCCTGGATCATGTACTGTTCTACGGACCGCCCGGACTTGGAAAGACAACCCTTGCCGGGATTATTGCCAATGAGATGAACGTGAATATTAAGATCACTTCAGGTCCGGCTATCGAAAAGCCGGGGGAGATGGCGGCGATCCTTAATAATCTGCAGGAGGGAGACGTCCTTTTTGTAGATGAGATACACCGCTTGAACAGACAGGTGGAGGAAGTTTTATATCCGGCTATGGAAGACTATGCCATTGATATTATGATCGGGAAGGGAGCGAGCGCCCGCTCGATCCGTCTGAATCTCCCGAAGTTTACGCTGGTAGGCGCCACAACGAGAGCTGGGATGCTGACGGCGCCTTTAAGAGATCGGTTCGGCGTTGTGAACCGTCTTGAATTTTATACTGTAGACGAGCTTAAGACTATCATTATGCGCTCAGCAAAGGTTTTGAATGTAGAGATTGATGAACAAGGGGCTCATGCGCTGGCAAGACGTTCCAGAGGAACTCCCAGACTGGCGAATCGTCTTTTGAAGCGCGTGCGCGATTTTGCGCAAGTAAAATACGACGGGTATATTACGGCAGAGATTGCCGACTATGCTCTGGATCTGTTGGATGTGGATAAAGAAGGTTTGGATCAGATGGACAGGGATCTTCTTATTACAATGATCGAAAAATTTCAGGGAGGCCCGGTGGGTCTCGATACGCTTGCTGCTTCCGTGGGAGAGGATTCCGGGACAATAGAAGACGTGTGTGAGCCATATCTTTTGAAGAACGGATTTATACAGCGGACTCCGAGAGGGAGGATTGTTACGCGGAAAACCTATGTGCATCTTGACCGTCCGGAGCTGTATCAAAGTGAAAAATCATGGTGAAAATAGAGAAAATAGTTGGTTTTTATATAAGATTAGTTTATAATAAGTGATGGCAGGGAAAAGAATTATGATACGGGGAGGCTGTTATGGCATCATCAAAAAATTTTACAGAAGTATTGATTGGCGGAAAGGTTTTTAATCTTGGCGGATTTGAGAGCGAGGAATATTTGCAGAAGGTATCTACCTATCTGAATCATAAGATTGAAGAGTGCAGCAGCAGTGACAGCTACCGCAAGCAGAGTGCAGATACGAGGAACGTATTGCTGGCGCTTAATATTGCGGACGATTATTTCAAGGCGAAGAAGCAGGGAAGTTCACTGGAGGCTGATATTGAGTCCAAGGATAAAGAGATGTATGATCTGAAGCATGATCTGATATCTGTACAGATCAAGCTTGAGAATGCGGAAAAGGCGATGGACAAGCTGAAGGAAGAGAACAAAGAACTTCAGATGAGGATCGTGAAGCTGGAAACAGAGAATAAGAATAAGCGTAAGTAGAGGCTGTCAAACGACAGCCTTTTTTCAGGGAATGGTTCATGTAATAGAAAAAACTGGTAAAAGAAAGATGATCAGATTATGAGAAGGGATAAAGATCAAAGGATTGAGATATTGGCGCCCGCAGGCTCTAAAGAGAGCTTAGAAGCGGCAATCTGCGCCGGCGCAGATGCAGTCTACATAGGCGGAAGCCGTTTTGGAGCAAGGGCATACGCAGAGAATTTTAACGAGGAGGAATTATCAGAAGCCATAGATCATGTGCATGTACACGGTAAAAAGATCTATCTGACTATCAATACTTTGTTGAAGGATTCGGAGCTTTTAGAGCTGTCAGAATATCTTTGCCCGTATTATGAGAGGGGTCTGGACGCGGTTATTGTACAGGATCTTGGTGTGATGGATCTTGTAAAGACATATTTCCCCGATATCGCTGTTCACGTCAGCACTCAGGCTGCGGTTACAGGAAGATATGGAGCGGATTTTTTTAAAAAGCGAGGTGCGCAGAGAATTGTCCCGGCCAGAGAATTGAGCCTTGAAGAGATTCGCATGATGAAAGAAACCAGTGGACTTGAGATTGAGTGCTTTGTACATGGAGCATTGTGTTACTGTTATTCGGGTCAGTGTCTTATGAGCAGCATGATCGGGGGAAGAAGCGGAAATCGGGGACAGTGTGCTCAGCCCTGCCGTCTTCCGTACAGTGTGAGAAATCAGAAAAAGCAGAATCTCATGAGCCTTAAAGATTTGTGCACTATTGATATGATCCCGGAGCTGTTCCGGGCAGGAATTGACTCTTTTAAGATTGAAGGGCGCATGAAGCGGCCGGAATACGTATATACAGTTGTAAGCATGTACCGGAAATATGTGGATATGTATCTTGATTCTCCGGATTCTGCATTTAAAGTTTCACAAAGCGACAGGGAGATTCTTACCGGAATTTATGAGAGGAGAGGGTACACAAGAGGGTATTATGAGCATCATAACGGAAAAGACATGATATCCTTTCGGCGTCCGAAAGAAGAAAAAGAAATCCGGCTGAGCATTCCGGCAGAAAAAAAGAAAGAAAAAATTAATGGGAAATTAATACTTTCAGGAGGAGAACGTGCTAAGCTGTATGTATCATTGGGAGAATACAGTGTTCTATGTGAAGGAATGGAAGTTCAGGAAGCGCTGAAACAGCCCCTTGACAGGGTTCGCATTGAAAAGCAGTTGAGAAAGACGGGAAATACAGAATTCGAGTTTGAAGACCTTAAGATCCAGATGGATGAGGATCTCTTTTTACCCATGCAGGCATTGAATGAACTTCGCAGGGAAGCTGTCGGGAAGCTTAAGCAGAGCATCCTTTCTTCATACCG
This sequence comes from uncultured Dorea sp., assembly GCA_964577075.1. GTDB lineage: Bacteria > Bacillota > Clostridia > Lachnospirales > Lachnospiraceae > MD308. The sequence continues at coordinate 7,278 of CAZNXL010000009.1, forward strand.
AAGGGAGAGTATGACTGAGCCTGTTCCAAAATCCTGCGATATGGAGGATATACCCAATGTGTCATACGAAGAGATTCCCCCTCGCCTGTCAGTACTGGTATCTGAGAAAAGACATTTATATAAGGCGCTGGGGGATGGGCGGATCGATACTGTTTATGTAGATTCGGCTATCGCCTTCTCTTCCAGGGATAAATGGAGATTACAACGGGAAAACAGGCTGCAGGGGCAGAAGCTGATGCTTGCCATGCCGTATGTTTTCAGAGATTTGGATGTGAAGCGCTTTGAAGGTTATTATGATGAGATCGGGGAGCTTTTTGACGGCGTGCTGATCCGCAATTTTGAAAGTTATGAATGGCTGTCATCCCACGGGTATGATGGCAAGTTATGTTCGGACTATAACGTATATGTGTTCAACGGACGCAGCAAAAGTATTCTCGGAAAGATGGGGATACAGTGTTATACAGCTTCTGTAGAGCTTAACTGTCGCGAACTTAAGAAGCTTGATATCCGCGGGGGATGCCTGATCGTCTACGGGTATCAGCCGGTGATGATAACAGCAAATTGTATTCAAAAGAATACAGGGACTTGCAGGCATGAGGATGACATGTTATATTTGATAGATAGATATCAAAAAAAGTTTGCAGTAAAGAATAACTGTAAGTGCTGTTACAACATTATCTATAACAGTCAGCCGCTGATGCTGCTAAAGCAGGCGGAAGAGGTGAAGTCTTTGCATCCGGCGGAACTCAGGATCGATCTGTTAGAAGAATCACCTGGGGAGATGGAAACTGTTGTAGAAGCGTATTATCAGTGTTTCAAAGAAGGAAACCCTGCGGTTATGCCAGATATGGATCATACGAAAGGTCATTTTAAACGGGGAGTAAAGTAGGTGAAGGTTTGGAGAATATCATAATACAATTATCGAAATATCTGATGATTATATTGATTACGATGTATACATTCTTTTGTTTCAGCATCTTCGGGTATCAGGATCCTGACAGGAAAAAACGGACGCTGAGGAAACAGACGGTCCTTATGTTTCTGATCCATTTGCTTGCATTTATCTCCATGTTTCTGGCGACAGAGGATATCAGGCTGCTTTTGTTTTATCTGATGCAGGCGGCGCTTTTCGGGGCGATCATCCTGCTGTATACGATCATCTATCCGAAGGTATCGAGACTGGTAATTAATAATATGTGTATGCTCTTGTGTATTGGTATGATCATGCTAACAAGGCTTGATTATGCCAGCGCAGTGAAACAGTTTGCCATTGCCACGGCAGCAATTGCGCTCAGTCTTGCGATTCCGGTCATTATACGGAAGTTCAGACTCCTTTCTGAGTGGAAGATCTTTTATGGCATTGCAGGTATCGTCTCTCTGGCTGTAGTATTGGTAGCAGGAAGAGTGACCGGAGGAGCTATGCTTGGTTTTACAGTGGCAGGTATCAGCGTGCAGCCCTCTGAGATCGTGAAGATCATCTTTGTGTTTTTTGTGGCATCCAGTTTCAAATTGTCACTGGAATTTAAAAATATCGTGACCACGACGGCAGTTGCGGCGTTTCATGTACTTATCCTGGTGGTTTCAAAAGATTTGGGCGCGGCACTGATTATCTTTGTCGTATATCTGGTTATGCTCTATGTGGCAACGAGACAGCCTCTTTATATTTTTGCAGGACTTGCGTCAGGTGCGGCGGCATCTGTTGCCGCATATCATCTGTTCAGCCATATAAGAGTCCGCGTTACTGCGTGGAAAGATCCTCTTGCCGCCTATGACAATGGGGGTTACCAGATTGCTCAGTCGTTATTTGCGATCGGAACCGGAGGATGGTTCGGGATGGGACTTTTCCAAGGGGCGCCGGAGACAATCCCCGTAGCGACGTCAGACTGTATCTTTGCGGCAATCTCGGAAGAGATGGGATTGATCTTTGCACTGTGCATGATCTTAATCTGTGTGAGCTGCTATGTGATGTTTTTAAATATTGCCATGCAGCTTCGGAGTGTGTTTTACAAACTGGTAGCATTGGGACTTGGAACCTGCTATATCTTTCAGGTATTTCTGACGATAGGCGGAGAGACGAAATTTATCCCGCTTACAGGTGTCACTATTCCCCTGGTAAGTTATGGCGGAAGCTCACTGATCAGTACGCTGATCATGTTTGCGATCATCCAGGGACTTTATATATTAAGGGAAGACGAGGAAGAAGCGATTGAAAGAAAGAGACAGGAAAAGTTACGAGCAAAGAGAAGCGGCAAAGAAGCTTCAGCGAAAAGAAGAAAAACGACAGATGCCGAAAAAAGAGCGCAGACAGGCAAACCGCGAAGACAAACGAAAAGCAAAGAAACGCCGCGCGCGCAACAAAGAATTCGCTAGAGTTACGTATGTATTCGTGGCGCTGTTTCTTGTGATGATGGGATATATTGTTTACTTTAACCTGGTGAAAAGCGAGGAGTTTGTAAGAAGCCCATATAATCAGAGACAGGATTCACTGGCAGACCGCATCGTCCGGGGAAAGATCCTTGATAAGAACGGAAAAGTTCTTGCACAGACAGAGACGGATGAGGACGGGGAAGAATACCGGGAGTACCCTTACGGCAATATGTTCGCCCACGTGGTCGGCTATACGGCTAACGGGAAGACGGGACTTGAAGCAACTGAAAATTCAGCTTTGCTTACTTCAAATGCATTCTTTCTGGAAAAATTTCAAAAAGAGTTCAAGGATGAGAAAAATATCGGTGATAACGTTGTGACAACCCTGGATGTGAACCTTCAGAAGGCGGCGTATGACGCCATCGGAGAGTCAAAAGGAGCGGTTGTCGTCATGGAACCAGCCACCGGAAAGATATTGGCCATGGTATCTAAACCGGATTTTGACCCGAATACCGTTCAGAAAGAATGGGAAGAGCTGAATGAGGATGAGGACGGCGTGCTTGTAAACCGTGTTACACAGGGGCAGTATGCGCCGGGGTCCACCTTTAAGGTGGTCACGGCATTAGAATTTATGAGGGAAGATCAGGGGTATGATGATTACTCTTATGA
>CAZNXL010000009.1:10323-17469 GCA_964577075.1 uncultured Dorea sp.
TTATGATTGTAACGGCGAGATTGAGGCCGGCAATAACACGATCCACTGCTATGGAGGAAAAGTTCACGGAGAAGTAGATCTTCGCGACAGTCTGGCATACTCCTGTAATACGTCTTTTTGTAATATCGGAAGCAGCCTGAATGTTGAAAAATTCAGGGAGACGACGAAGGAGCTTTTGTTTAACTCCAGACTTCCGTCAGAGCTCTCATATAAAAAAAGTACCTTTGAACTTGGGAAGAATGCGGGGGTGGCGGAGCGCATGATGACAGCTATGGGACAGGGAGAAACACAGGTAAGCCCCTATCATATGGCGCTTATCACAGCGGCGATTGCCAATAACGGGGTGCTGATGAAGCCATACCTTGTCGATTCTGTCACAAATTATACAGGCACTCTTATCTCAAAGAACAAACCGGATCAGTATAAAGAACTAATGACGTCAGAAGAAGCATCGCGACTGAAGGATTATATGACCAGCGTTACAGAGTATGGTACGGCGTCGGTACTCAGCGGAGCTTCCTATACGACAGCCGGAAAGACTGGAACGGCAGAATATAGTTCTGATAAGGAGAAGGACCATTCATGGTTTATCGGAATGTCCAATGTGGACAATCCGGATCTTGTCATCTGCGTTGTGATCGAAGCCTCTGACGGCACATCGAAAGCCGTGAATGTAGCTAAAAAGGTATTTGATGCGTATTACTAGATGCAGGAGATGCGGGTATGAGATATTATAAACATTTGTACATGAGAGATAGTCTTGCAAAGAAAAAGGAAAAGATCCTCTCAAAATTATCGGCAGGAAAGCTTCAGGCAGGAATCTTTTTAATTGTACTGCCCGAAGGAGAGAAAAATCAGCTTGAGATATTAAATTCTAATTTGCTTTTGCAGAAATACTATCCGAAAAAGGATTATTTTCTCGTGGGAATTGCGAAAGGTTTTGATGAGGCGCTGGAAATACTGGAAGAAATTGTACAGGAAGTGTATAATGAGACAGAAGGAGCAGATATTCGTTCCTATATTCTGAACAAAGAGCAGGAAGGTTAAGATGCCGCATATATTGTTGTTGATCTTAAAAATAATAGGGATTATATTGGCTGTGATACTGGGCATACTTGTATTATTGGTTTGTATTGTCGCATTTGTTCCTGTCAGATATGAAGTAAAGGGACGATGCGGCGGAACGCTTGAGACATTGAAAGGAATGGTCCGGGTAACATGGCTTGTTCATTTGGTCAGAGTGGATGTATATTATAAAGAAACTAAGCTTAAGTGGCGGCTTAGGATTGCATGGAAAAAGATAACCGGAGGAGAAAGTTTCGCGAATACAAAAGAAAAAGACGCTCAGGTTGAAGATATTGATGATTATATTGACCAGTATATACAGGAAAAAAATTACACAGACAAAAATATAAAAAAGGATGTGAAAGAAGATGAAAATCAAAAAGATCAGGAGAAGAATCCTCCCGGGGAAAGTGAGAAGGCTCCGGAAAGTAAAAAAACAGAATATCAAAAAGCTTCAACAGATCAAAAAGCTTCAGCAGATGAGAAAGCTTTTAAAGGAACTGAAAAAGGCAGTGAAGAAGGGCAGGATGAATCTGAAACAGATCAGGATACCGGAAAGATCAAAAAGTCTGTCCAAAAAGTCATTGAAAAGATAAAGGGCATATATCACAGGATCAAATGTACAATTCAGGGCATCTGTGATAAAATAAAAGCGTTATCAGAGAAAAAAGATAGGGTTCTTTCTTTCATAGAAGATGAGATCCATGTGGCAGCTTTTTTAAAATTAAAAAAAGAAATATCCAGATTATTAAAAAAGCTGAAGCCTGAGAAACTTCAGACACAGGCGGTGTTTGGATTTGATGATCCAGCGAATACCGGGTATGCACTTGTGTTTCTCTCCATACTGTATCCGTTTCTCGGCGATCATATTGCTGTGCGGCCGGATTTTGAAAAAAGAGTGTTGAAGGGAAGCCTGTATGTGAAAGGGCATATTCGGGTTTGCAGCTTCGTTGCCCTGGCATGGAATCTTTTCTGGTGCAGAAATGTACGCAGGACTTATCGGGACATCAGGAATTTTGAATTATAATACGGGAGGAATAAAAGTATGACAGACAGTAATTTTAAAGGAACAGTGGAAGAGCTTTTTAAAGGCGTGGATGGAATGATTTCGTCAAAAACAGTCGTGGGGGATGCGATCCATATCGATGATACTATTATCCTTCCGTTGGTAGATGTATCCTTCGGAGTAGGAGCCGGGGCATTTAACGCTGACAAGAAAGAGAAGGGAGCCGGAGCAATCGGTGGTAAGATATCACCTTGTGCGGTTTTAGTGATCCAGAACGGCAAGGCCAGGCTGGTCAACGTTAAAAATCAGGATATGATCACGAAGATCCTTGATATGGTACCGGACGTGGTTGATAAATTTACCGGGAATAAAGAAGAGGAAATGACAGAGCAGGACGTGTCGGATATCCTCGATTCCGAGTCATAAAAAGGGAATCTGTGCATAGAATATACAAAAGGAGAACGGGTGCATTGCTATGAAGCGTGTCATCGGATTTGCCCTGTTCTGGGTGGCTGTAGGACTGATACTTTCGCTGATCCTGCCAAATACATTTATCGAAATGATCAGTATTATTCTATGCATTCTGGCAGGGTATCATTTATTCTGCTGCTAGCGGAGCAGGATTTAAAATTTACAGGTATAATAAAATTGGAAATAACTCTTGCATTATCAAGGCCTGTATGCTACAATATCTTGTGTTGCGAGTCCGTTCATCGGACTTATTATGAGCGTTAGGAGGTGCAGTCATGGCAAAATGTGCTATTTGCGAAAAGGGTGCTCACTTTGGAAATAATGTAAGCCACTCTAATAGAAAAACACCAAAGATGTGGAAATCAAACGTAAAATCAGTTCGTGTGAAAACAGAGAACGGCGGAACAAAGAAGATGTATGTATGTACTTCTTGCCTGAGGTCCGGTAAAGTTGAGCGCGCGTAATCAAGAACGGTTAAAAGGATCAGATTCATGGGAGTCTGGTCTTTTTTGCATCTATGCTTTTTTTAGAGATTAGATTGTAAAATATGTGAAAACAGAGTATAATACACTTGTTATGTTCGGTTTTTATAACATTAATGATAGAAAAGTGGAGGTTTGGAATATGAAGGGATGCATGAATACAGATCTTGGCATTATCACGATCGATCCGGAAGTGATCGCAAAATACGCAGGTACGGTTGCAGTTGAATGTTTTGGTATTGTCGGCATGGCAGCGGTGAATATGAAAGACGGATTTGTCCATTTATTGAAGAAGGAAAGCCTTACCAGGGGAATACAGGTGGCAATCTCTGATGAGAATCATATCACACTTGATTTTCATATTATTGTTGCCTATGGCGTAAGCATTTCAGCAGTTACAGATAATCTTATCAGTAATGTCCAGTATAAGGTGGAAGAATTTTCCGGTATGCCCGTAGATAAGATCAATATTTATATAGAGGGCGTAAGAGTCATCGACTAAGCTAAGGAGGAACATAAAAAGTGGCTACAAAATCTATCAATGTGGATATGCTTGCTAAGATGTTTTTAGCAGGGGCGCAGAATATTGAGGCAAAAAAGGAGTTTATCAATGAGTTAAACGTATTTCCGGTGCCGGACGGTGATACCGGAACGAATATGTCGCTTACGATTATGGCTGCGGCCAAGGAAGTCGCAGCGCTTGAAAAGCCGGTGATGAAGGATCTGGCCAAGGCGATCTCATCAGGTTCGCTCCGCGGTGCCCGAGGTAACTCAGGCGTTATTCTTTCACAGCTTCTGCGCGGATTTACAAAGGTGATTCGTGATGAAAAAGAGATTGACGTATCAGGGCTTGCGGCTGCGTGCAGCAGAGCGAAAGAGACGGCATATAAGGCCGTCATGAAGCCGAAAGAGGGTACGATCCTTACAGTTGCCAGCGGAATTGCGGAGAAAGCCGCTGAGATGGCTCAGGAGACCGATGATCTGGAAGTGTTTATCCCCGCTGTGATCGAATATGCGGATGAAGTGCTTCAGAAGACGCCGGATATGCTTCCCGTTCTGAAGGATGCCGGCGTGGTAGATTCCGGCGGACAGGGACTTTTAGAAGTGATAAGAGGTGCATACGACGCATTCCTCGGGAAAGAGATTGATTATACCGGGATCGCACCGGTTGTCGGCGCCGGGGCGGCAGCAATAAGCAGTCAGGAAGCAGTAGACATTAAATTCGGATACTGTACGGAGTTTATCATCCTTACGGAAAAGGAATTCACAGAAAAAGACGAACATGAATTTAAAGCGTACCTGTCGTCGATCGGGGACTCTATCGTATGTGTGGCGGATGATGATGTAGTGAAAGTGCATGTGCATACAAATGATCCTGGGCTTGCGATCCAGAAGGCTCTTGGATACGGACAACTCTCACGCATGAAGATTGATAACATGCGCGAGGAACATCAGGAAAAACTGATCCGTGACGCACAAAAGATTGCGAAGGAACAGGAAGCCAGGGAAAAAAGGAAACCGGCGGAGCCAAGAAAATCGAGCGGATTTATCGCGGTGTCCATCGGTGAGGGGATTAATGGCATTTTTAAAGAGCTTGGCGTTGACTATATCATCGAGGGCGGTCAGACTATGAATCCGAGCACGGAGGACATGCTCAATGCCATTGATCAGGTGAATGCAGATACTATCTTCATCCTCCCGAATAATAAGAATATCGTGCTTGCGGCAAATCAGGCAAGGGCGTTGGTGGAGGATAAAGAGATCATTGTTATCCCGACCAGGACGGTTCCTCAGGGGATCACAGCAATCATTAACTTTATGGCCGATGCGGATGTAAAGACAAATGAAGAGGCTATGTTAGAAGAGATCCAGAATGTCAAGACCGGTCAGGTGACTTACGCGGTACGTGATACTCATATTAATGATAAGGAGATTCACGAGGGCGATATTATGGGAATCGGAGATCAAGGGATCCTTTTAGTCGGAACAGATGTGGAGGATATCACGATGGATCTTTTAGGCGAGCTTGTGGATGAGGATTCCGAGCTTATCAGTCTTTACTATGGCGAGGAAGTGTCAGAAGAAGACGCTGAGAAGTTTGTCGCCAGAGTTGAGGAGACATACCCGGATGTGGATATCGATGCTCACTTCGGCGGGCAGCCGATTTACTATTATGTATTGGCAGTAGAGTAAAAACGGAACAGATATATTTTAACCGGGGACGTGTTTCTATAAAAGAGACACGTCCCCGACTGACTATCATACTATGATTGAATCAACGAATATTAGAGAATTAAAAGGTATTGGTGAAAAAACAGAAAAATTGTTTGCAAAGATCGGCATTGAGACGGTAGGTGATCTGATCCGGTATTATCCCCGGGGGTATGATATCTATGAGGAGGCTGTTCCGATCAGTGAGCTGGAGGAAGGGCGGATTATGACAGTAACCGGCGCAATCTACGGGCGCATACAGGTAGGAGGCTCCGGAAAGGTGCAGATCACAACTCTTCATGTCAGGGATATGACAGGCACTCTTCGGGTGATCTGGTTTCGAATGCCGTTCCTCAGGAACACACTGTCAAAGGGCGGAGTGATCACTCTTCGCGGTCGGGTCGTGAACAGAAGAGGCGGATTGGTCATGGAGCATCCGGAGATTTATTATCCGGCGGAGAGATACGAAGAGAAGCTTCATACTCTTCAGCCCATCTACAGACTTACAGAAGGGCTTACGAATAACATGATCGTAAAAGCAATGCATCAGGCCCTGGACGGGCTTTGCCTGTTCGAGGAGACGCTTCCGCAGGAAATCCGTATGCGGTACAATCTTGCAGAGTATAATTATGCCCTGAAAGGGATTCATTTTCCGGAAGATAAGGAAGTATTCTATCATGCGAGACAGAGGCTGGTATTTGAAGAATTTTTGGAATTTATACTGTCTATCCGGAAGCTAAAAGCCGGAAATGAGAAGCTAAAGAATGAATATATTATAAAAGAGCATCCCAAAATCAGGGAGTTTATAGAAGCGCTTCCTTTTTCCCTCACAAAAGCACAGCAAAAGGTGTGGGCGGAGATTTCCGGGGATATGGCTTCTAATACGGTGATGTCCCGCCTGATACAGGGAGATGTGGGATCCGGGAAGACGATTGTTGCCGTCCTTGCGCTGATGAATGCGGCGCTTAATGGTTATCAGGCAGCGATGATGGCTCCGACGGAAGTGCTGGCAAGACAGCATTACGAGTCGGTTACAAGGCTTTTTGAGGCGCATGAGATACCGATTAAGGCAGCGCTCCTGACCGGGTCTATGACTGCAAAAGAAAAGCGCAAAGCCTGCGATCGGATTGAATGCGGCCTTGCAAAAATCATTATCGGAACCCATGCTCTGATCCAGGAGGCGGTTAATTATGATAATCTGGCGCTGGTTATCACAGATGAGCAGCATAGATTCGGAGTAAAGCAGAGAGAGACATTTGCCAGAAAAGGCGGAGCGCCTCATGTGCTTGTTATGAGTGCAACGCCGATTCCCAGAACTCTTGCTATTATTCTGTACGGCGATCTTGATATCTCTGTGATCGATGAGCTGCCGGCAAACCGTCTTCCGGTCAAAAGCTGTGTTGTAGACACCAGTTACCGGCAAACTGCCTATACATTTATGAAAGATCAGATTGCCGGGGGAAGGCAGTGCTATGTGATCTGTCCGATGGTAGAAGAAAGCGATCATCTGGAAGTGGAAAATGTCATAGATTATGCCAGGGCGCTTCAGGAAACAATGGGTCCGGAGGTCATAGTGGATTATCTTCATGGAAAGATGAAGCAGGCGCAGAAGGATCTTGTCATGAATCGTTTTGCAAGAGGAGAAAGCCATGTGCTCGTGTCAACAACTGTAATTGAGGTTGGCATAGATGTTCCCAATGCGACCGTCATGATGATTGAAAATGCAGAGAGATTCGGTCTTGCTCAGCTCCATCAGCTCAGAGGCCGTGTGGGACGCGGGAAATATCAATCCTACTGTATCTTTATGAGCAGCTCCAAATCCAAAGAGACAAAAAAGCGGCTTGATATCCTGAACACGACAAATGATGGATTTAAAATTGCAAGCGAAGACCTTAAGCTTCGCGGCCCGGG
>CAZNXL010000010.1:0-17283 GCA_964577075.1 uncultured Dorea sp.
GATCACGTGAAAGCTTATGATGAGGAACTAAAGCGAGCCGGTGTTGAGACAGGATCCGTATCACCGCTCTTACTTCCGAAGTATGCGCGTCATGAAAGATAAACAGGTGTTAAGCAAAAGGAGGACATTATGATCATTATAGAATGGTTTCGAGAAAATATTATGTCAAATACTTTGATGATCGTGTTTTTAATCATGGTCATCGGCTATCTGGCAGGAAGCATAGAGGTAAAAGGACTGGAACTCGGTACGGCTGGAATCCTGCTGGTAGCCCTTGTATTTGGACATTTTGGAGTAGAGATCCCGTCTTTAGTGAGAGAACTCGGCCTGATCTGCTTTGTCACTTCCGTAGGATTCATTGCGGGTCCGACATTTTTCAGGAATTTCAAGGTAAATGCGACATCTTATATTCTTCTCGGGATCATTGTCATCGCTTCCGGCGCGCTCACGTGCGTTGCAGTGATCAGGATCTTTGGGGTTCCTACAGATATCAGCGCCGGAATGATGGCGGGCGCACTCACAAGTACACCCGGACTTGCGGCGGCTTTGGAGGCAACCGGGTCTGAGGCGGCTTCCGTAGGATACGGGATCGCATATCCATTTGGAGTGATCGGAGTAGTTCTTTTTGTACAGTTGATCCCGAAGATCTTAAAGACCGATATGGCAGCGGAGAGAGCCAGATTTCAGGCGGCAGCGGCTGCGGGAGCAGGCGGTAAAAAAGCAAAGGACAATCTGTTTCACGCTGATAGCATGGGATTTTTCCCTTTTTCACTGGCGATTATCCTGGGTATCATACTTGCAAAGATCGAGATCCCGCTTCCGGGAGGCGCAGTATTCGCACTGGGAACGTCAGGGGGACCGCTGATCGCAGGTCTTATCTTAGGGCATTTCGGACATGTCGGCAGGTTCAGCATGAAGGTTGAGAAGACGGTTCTGGAATGCTTAAGAGAGTTTGGTCTGGCAATGTTCCTTCTGGGCGCAGGCGTGGATGCAGGAGCCGGATTCGTAGAGATCTTAAAGGAACAGGGGATCATGTTGTTCGTATATGGAGCGCTTATGACGTTAATACCGATGCTTTTGGGTTATGCATTCGCAGTGAAGGTGTTACATTTAAGTCTGTTCAATACACTCGGTTCGATCTGCGGAGGTATGACGAGTACGCCCGCACTTGGAACACTGATCCGTGTAACACAGACAGATGATGTGGCTTCCGCTTATGCGGCAACTTACCCGGTTGCACTGGTATTTGTCGTATTGGCTTGTCAGTTTATAGGGATATTCTTATAAGAAAGATCAGGAGGTAATTAACTGATGCGAGAGATTCAGGTACAGCAGATTACAGATGTTGTAGAAAAGTTGTGTATCGATGCGAACCAGTATCTTCCGGAGGATGTGAAAGGAGCGATCCGTCAGCGCCGCGCATGCGAGGATTGGGAGATCGCTCAGGGAGTATTGGATAAGATTATTACGAATTTTGAGATTGCAAATGAGGAGAGCGTGCCGATCTGTCAGGACACAGGAATGGCATGTGTATTCCTTGAGATCGGTCAGGACGTTCACTTTGCAGGCGGCAATCTGGCTGACGCAGTAGACGAAGGCGTGCGCCGCGGATACACCAACGGATATCTTAGAAAATCCGTTGTAAAGGATCCGGTACGCCGCGGCAATACGGGTGACAACACACCGGCGATGCTCTACACAGAGATCGTTCCGGGTGAAAAGGTTAAGATCACAGTAGGACCGAAGGGCTTCGGAAGCGAGAACATGAGTATGATCCGTATGTTCAAGCCGTCCGCAGGACTTCAGGGAATCAAAGATTTCATCCTTGAGGTTGTGGAGACGGCAGGTCCGAATCCATGTCCGCCTATGGTGGTAGGTGTAGGTATCGGCGGTACGTTTGACAAATGTGCGCTTCTTGCGAAGAAAGCATTGATGCGTCCGATTGATTCCGAGAATCCGGACCCGTTCTATGCATACCTTGAAAAAGAGATGTTAGAAAAGATCAATGAGCTTGGCATCGGACCACAGGGATTCGGCGGGAAGACGACAGCGATCGGACTTAATATTGAGACAATGCCGACACATATTGCAGGAATGCCTTGCGCGGTGAATATCAACTGCCATGTGACGCGTCATAAAACGGAGGTGATCTAAGATGGAAAAATATATTCAGTTACCTTTGACGGAGGAAGTGGCAAAGACACTTCATGCCGGCGACAGCGTATACCTGACCGGTACGATCTATACATCCAGAGACGCAGGCCATAAGAGAATGTGTGAAGCTCTGGCAAGAGGCGAGGAGCTTCCGTTCGACCCGACGGATGCAACCATCTATTACGTAGGCCCGACTCCGGCTAAGCCGGGCAAGGTAATAGGTTCTGCAGGTCCGACTACCAGCGGACGTATGGATGCCTACGCGCCGACGATGATGTCTGCAGGCGCACGCGGAATGATCGGTAAGGGCGCAAGACTTCCGGAAGTCGTAGAGGCGATGAAGAAATATACGGGCGTATACTTTGGAGCAATCGGCGGAGCAGGCGCGCTTCTTGCAAAATGTATCAAAAAAGCAGAGCTTATCGCATATGAGGATCTCGGTGCGGAGGCGCTTAGAAAATTGTATGTGGAGGATATGCCGTTAGTCGTGATCATTGACTGCGAGGGAAATAATCTCTACGATGAAGGAAAGGCAGCATATCTGGCGTCTAAAAATAAGAAATCATAAGAATAAAAGCTATAATGCGAGAGTGTGGTATGCTCTCGCATTTTTTGAGTATAAGACAAAATAGAACAGAAAATTGCAACAAAACACAAAAATCTTTTCTAAGGAGAAGAATAAAATAGAAAATCATCCAATATCAATATATTTATATAACATGCACGGTCTGCCGCCGGTTCCATAGTTCATTTCCGCCTGTACTTTTCCAGTCTCTTCCAGGTAATTCATATAGCGTCTTGCGGTCACACCGGTAAGACCTGTCTTCTCGGCAATGGTATCTCCGGTAAACCATTGCCCTTCATGACTCTTTAGATACTCAAGAATCAGTTTGAGCGTCTTTTCCTGTATCCCTTTTGGATGGATCTCATCGTTTTTTTTGCGTGTGTTTTCGATAATGTAGTCAATATTTTTCTGGTTGAGTGTGTCCAGATCTTTGAGTGCATCGGTCTGGGCAATAAATTTTTCAAGCGCTATATGGAACCTTTCATAGGTAAAGGGTTTGACCAGATAATCAACGACTCCCAGATGCAGGGCTTCTTCCAGAGCGTCCCGGTCATTGGCTGCCGTTACCATAATGACATTCACTGAGATTTTCTTTTTCCGTATGAGCCGCAGAGTTTCAAAACCGTCCACAAAGGGCATGAATACATCAAGAATCAGAAGGTCGACTGCATGGTTTTCCAGGTAGGACAGCGCGCTTTTTCCATTCTTACACTTTTCTACAACATGAAATTTTTTGCTGCGGCTTACATATTTTTCATTGATCATGGCAACCATCGGGTCATCTTCAACGATTAAAACTTTATACATAGTGTTCGACTTGCTCCTTTTTATTTTGCAAAATGGACGGAGAATGAAGTTCCCACATCGGACTGCGACTGGACAGTGATGGTTCCGCCCAGCCCTTCGACCATAGTTTTTACCTGATACAGACCGGTTCCTCTGCATTCCCCTTTTGTAGAATATCCGTTTTCAAATATTTTCCCCAAATCTTTTTCTGCAATGCCCACGCCGGTGTCATCAGTAGTGATGAGAAGAGCGCCGGGTTTTGAATATATACCGAATATCAATTCCTTCTGCCGGTCATATCGTTCATCTTCAATGTTCATCGCCTCAAAAGCGTTGTCAATCAGATTGCCAATGATGGTCACAAGCGTTTCAGAAGGGATGGAATAGTCGGTTTTTGAACAGGCAGAGCCTTCTCTTAGAATAAACTTTGCATTTATCTCCGATGCACGTGCAGTCTTTCCAATTAACAGAGCGGCAACAGCCGGGTCATCTACAGCGGACATAATCTTGCTGATAGCAGCTCTTTGTACCATAGTGATATTCTCAATATAGGCAGTTGCTTCCTCATACATTTCCATCTGGATCAGACCGAGAATGACATGGAGCTTGTTGGTAAAATCGTGGTTATTCGCCCGCATGGAATCCACAAGATACCTTGTGCCGGTAAGGTCTTCCATCAATTTTGTGTATTCAGCCCTGTTGTGAAGGATCCCTACCGCCCCGAGAATCTCACCTTCCCGCTTGATCGGGATGCGGTCAAGGAGGATGTCTGTATGATGAAGGCGCGGCTCCTGAATATTGAACTGCTTTTCTCCGGTAGTGAGCGTGTGGGTAAATATGGTTTTATCGCAGATATCGGAAAACGGTCTGCCTATAAGCTTTGTCGTATCTTTCGTGCTGCCCAGCATGATAGCGGCAGACTGATTGACAAACTGTACGGTTCCTTTCTTGTCTATAGCGACGACTCCCTCATCTAAAGATTCTAAAATATTGTCACGCACCTGATACATAGCGGAGAAGACATCGGGCTCATAGCCATGAAGCCTTTTTTTGATGCTGTCAGATAATCGGAAGGATATGATAAGTTCTATAAAAATCGCAGTCAGGGTTATGATGACAGAGATAGCCAGCGCCTGAAAAGTCTCTGCCTTTACATTCTTCATCAGCATGATCGCCATGACGAAGCCTACATAATTACCGTCCTCGTCATAGACAGCAGCATAGGCTCTTCTTTGTGTCCCCGAAGGACCGCTGTCATTAGCAGAATAGAATTCCTTTGTGCCCTTGCGAAATTCGGGCAGAGTTCCGTCATATGCCACTCCGATTAATTTGTGATTGGAATGGTACAGACGGATATTATCATTATTACTCACTACAGATATGACATCAATGTCATCCAGAGAGTTTTTCAAGGAATCAAGGTATTCAATTAAAACAGAGGAGGTGTCCTCTGTATAGTCGGCATTTATCATATCATCCAGTAAGGGCGAATGAGCGATGGCTTCCGCAACATTCTGAAGATTGCGGTCGCGCTTTTGCGTCTCAAAGTGTATGTTGATGAGTGTGCCCGCGACACCGAGAAATGCTGCCAGCGTAAGAATCAGCACTAACTGAGTGATGAAGATCTGTTTTTGAATATGCTTGATGGTATATTTTTTTTGGATAGTGGGCTTGACCATTATTTTCTCCTGAGAATTTATAACAACAAGTTACAACAATATTTATAACAATATTTTATGACATGAAGAGCTTAAAATTTATCTCATACATTCTAACATAGAAAAAGTAAAAAAGAACCTTTTGAAAGTAAAATAAATGATTTGTGAAAGAAGTTTTTATTCGTATATTTCATAAAATTGTTATTTGTTAGAGATAGTGTTATCTTTTGGTCAAACAAAAGGAGATAGGAGAGATGATATTATGAGTTCTATACTTGAGACAATTATGCTTATCTGTTTTGGATGTTCATGGCCGCTCAATGTGATTAAGGCATATAAGGCAAGAACGGCGAAGGGAACAAGCCTGCCGTTTATTCTTCTTATTATTACAGGTTATATCGCCGGAATCACTGCAAAGGTGATTACAGGCCAGATTAATTATGTATTGATCGCTTATCTGCTGAATCTGGCAATCGTTTCCTTCAATGTGGTCGTTTATTTCCGGAATGTGGCATTGGACAGGAAAAATGAGAGAAAGAATGTCAGATATGATATCCCATGTGAAAGTCACTAGAAAATTGTTGATTGTTTAATGAGTATAAACAGCAGTTATGCTATGAAGGAGGGAAAGAGAATGTTTGAAAGAGAGATTAAGAAATATAAAGCGTTAAATGATCTTGCAGAGCAAGGCGGAATCGTAATCTTCGGCGGAGAGAAGGATATGGAGATACCGGTTTGTGAACTGAAGCAGGCATTTTCGCTGGATTCTGATATTTATAACAGAAGTATTGCGGGATTGTCGGTTATGAATGCGGCAGAACTGTATGAGAAGATTGTAGGGGAGCTGCATCCGGATATGGTTCTTTTGCATATTGGAGGGGCAGATAAAGAACTGTTCTGTGAGAAGCCGGAGGAATTTGATGCCAGGTATCGGGAATTGATTGCAAAAATCAAAGAATCTGATAAAAAATGTGAGATCGTTATCGTATCATTAAAGAATTATTCGGAGGATACACATGTTCAGGAATTAAACAGGCACATCAAATATATCGCGGAGGCTGAGCGGTGCAAGTACGCGGATATATCCGTGAAACAGGTGTGGAATCCGAGACAGACGAAGGATGTGGTATCCTTTGTTTATTCTACAGGATTTGTCCGTCCGCTTAAAAACAGACGACCGGTTTATGATCTGGTTAAGATACTGTTCTGCTATGAGGATGGGAGCGCTGATGCAGAGGCGGAGAATGCCGGGGCGTGTGTGCAGGGACTTAAGGTAGTGACGGAAAGTTTTTAGTATTCTGCTATTGTTTATAGTTGGTTTCCTTGATAAAATAGCTAAAATTTGATATACTAAAATTAGCTAATAAAGGAGGTGCTGCTATGATCACTGCAATCGCAACTGCAACAGAAATGCAGAATAATTTTGGGAGATATTTGAATCTTGTTATGTCTGGACAGGAAATCATCGTAACAAAAAATGGACGGGAAGTAGGACGTTTTATCCCTAAAGATGCCACGATGTCATATCTGACAGATTCTTTAAAAGGTATTTTAAAGGGTAACTATGATCTGGATGCGGCGAAAGCGGAAAGGTTGAAGGAAAAGTATGAAACTATTGATTGATGCAAATATCCTGTTGGATGTTCTTCAAAACCGCGAGCCCCA
Organism: uncultured Dorea sp.; assembly: GCA_964577075.1. Lineage (GTDB taxonomy): Bacteria > Bacillota > Clostridia > Lachnospirales > Lachnospiraceae > MD308. The sequence continues at coordinate 6,829 of CAZNXL010000010.1, forward strand.
CGTTCAGACATCTTCTGTTGTTTGGAAACTGTGTGAGACAGAACAAGCAAAAGGCTATGTTTCCGCATTAACTTTTGCAAATCTGGTCTGCATTATGCGAAAGGAAATGCAGCCTAAGAAAATTGAAGAAACTTTGAATACCTTGTCTTTAATTTTTGACTTTGTTGATTTCAGCGCTTCTGATCTTTTTCGAGCGGCAGAATTGAACTGGGATGATTTTGAGGATGCCGTGCAAAGCGTAACCGCCGAACGTGTAAGGGCAGACTATATTATTACGAGAAATGTAAGGGATTTTGCTAAAAGCAAGGTGATCGCGTTTACTCCGTCTGAGCTGATTGCACGGATATAAAAAAGCAGAATATTAGTAATGAAAAACCGAGGTGGCTGTTCACTTCGGTTTTTTGTGTTATAAAAGCGAAAATGTTTGAAAAATCTCCAAATTTAAAAATAAAAATGGCATTTGTGGAAAATATATAAAATTTAAAGTATGTATTTGTGCAATCAATGGAAAAACGGTGATTATTCAAAATATCTATTGAAAATAATTTTTATAAAAAGTATAATCAAAATTATAAAAAGAAAATAATTTTTAAATATTTAAAAGAAAAATATAGAAAGGAGGAAATGCGTATCGTGCACAATACGCATAGAGGTAATGGGTAGTTATGTAAGAGCATTCGGAAGTCCATTAAGGTATATACAGGGAGCAAATGAGTTTGAGCATATTCCGGAGTATGCAAAAAGCTATGGCAGGGCATGTTATATTATCGATGGATCCTTGTATGAGGACATGAACGAGAGACTCCTAGAGCTATACAAAGGCAATCCTGATGGATTTATTGCTATCAGCTTTGAAGGCGAGTGCTGTCAGGAAGAGATAAACAGGATTTTAAAGAAAGCAGGAGAGAATAAAATCGATGTGTTTATTGGAGTTGGCGGCGGCAAGACGCTGGATACAACAAAGCTTTGTGCAGACGACAGTAGTCTTCCGGTTTTTATCGTTCCAACTTCAGCATCAACAGATGCTCCTGTAAGCGAGATCGCAGTTTTATACACCAAAGAAGGGGAGTACATTGGCTCTAAAAAGGTAAAAAAGAATGCAGACCTTGTAGTGGTGGATAGTGAGATTATCGTAAAAGCGCCGAAAAGATTGTTTTTAGCAGGAATTGCTGATGCGCTGGCAACATGCTTAGAAGCGGAAGTTTGTGAAAAGACAGGGGCGCCGAATTATATCGGATCCGGCTACCGGGCATGTAAAGCAGGAATGGCAATTGCAAGATGCTGTCAGGATATTATCTTTAGGGATAGCGCCAAAGCATTGGAATCGTTAGAGACGGGAACAGTGACGGAAGCGTTTGAAAATGTAGTTGAAGCTAATATATTACTGAGTGGACTGGGATTTTTAAACACGGGTCTTTCTACTGCGCATGGAATCCATTCGGGACTGACGGCGTTGCCTGAGGCGCACTCATATCTTCACGGTGAAAAGGTGGCATTTGGAATTGTGTGTCAATTGGTGTTAGAGGAGATCGAGCCGTCAAAGCTTAATTGTATTATGACATTTATGACTGACTTAGGTCTTCCAGTTACCCTGGCTGACGTTGGTGTAGAAAGTACGGATGAGAATATTAAAGTTATCGCAAAAAAGACAGTGGAAGGACCACTGGTACACCATGAGGAAAAAGAAGTAACATTAGGATCGCTTTGTGAAATCATCAAAAAAGCGGATGAATTAGGGAAAAAGTATAAACATTAATATAAGCAGAAGAGGAGAAAAAAGATGAAAAGAAAATTATCGATGATTTTATTTGTGGTTATGATGGTATCGCTCCTGGCAGTTGGATGCGGGGGTTCAAAAGATAAAGAGGAAAGCGCAGGAAGCGACGGCGAAAAGATCGTATTACAGTTTGGACATATTCAGGCAGCGGATCATGCCCTCACGAAAGCAACAGAGCAATTTAAAGAATTAGTAGAAGAAAAGACTGACGGCAGAGTAGAAATAGAGCTTTATCCGGCGAGCCAGTTAGGCTCAGCCAGAGAAATGATGGAGCAGATCTCCATGGGAACTCTGGATATCACCTTTGCGGATGCTGCAGATTGGGCAACTACATTTGAGATTCCGGAACTGGGCGTATTTAACCTTCCGTTCCTGTGCAAAAATCTGGATCAGCAGACAGAAATTTTGAAGGCAGTAGTTCCGGAAGAAGTCCCGAAGATGATAGAAGGTTCAGGACTCCGGCTTCTCATGACATATTCAAACGGAATCCGTAATCCGCTCATTAAGGATAAACCATTTACCTGTCTTGAAGATATTAAAGGCGTGAAGATGCGTACGGCGGAAACAGACCTTTATGTTCAGATATGGAACGCGCTTGGAGCAAGCACTGTAACATCTGCATGGAGCGAAGCGTATACAGTTTTTCAGCAAGGCGTAGCAGATGCGGTAGAGGCGGATGATGTAGGGCTTGTCAGCATGAACCTTCAGGAGATCGGCAAATATTATTCGAAGATCGGGCATCTTGGACAGGCATATCTGGTGATGATCAATGAGGAAAAGTGGGAGTCCATACCCGAAGATCTTCAGGAAATTATTACCGAGTGCGCCGAGGAGAATCAGGAAAAACAGTGGGCAGACCGCGCCGAATTAGGTGAAGAGGCAGAAAAAACGATGGAAGAGGCCGGTGTAAAGATTAATGAAATCAGTGATGAAGAAAGAGCAAGGATGAAAGAGGCATGTTCTTCCATCTATGAAAAGTATGCGGAAGAGTATAAACTTGCTGATTTGATTGACAAGATGGAAGAGGTTGCACAGAAGGTTGAATAAGAGGAGGCGGACTATCCATGTCGATAAAAAAATTATTAAAAATTGACAGAGGCATAGAGGCGGTTCAAACAGCATTAAGTATTCTATTATTCGCGGCTATTTTAATCTTAGGTTTTATTCAGGTTGTCGGGCGGTATGTATTATCATCCGCCCCGCCGTGGACAGAAGAAGTGATGAGATTTTGCGCAATTTACCTGACCTTTATAGGTTCTTCTCTGACAGTCAGAGTCGATGATCATGTGTCGGTTGATATATTGATCGGTTTTATCAAAAATAATAAAATACGGGCGGCTTTGTTCGTAATTGCAAGATTGATATGTGTTGTATTTTTATTAATGTTTCTGCCGGCCTCCATCGATCTGGTAAGCCGCAGTACACATTTTTTAAGCGCTGCGATTAAACTGCCGTATTCGTATGTATATCTGGCGGTACCGATTGGAGTGGTAATGATGCTATGCTCCTACGCAAGCACAATTCCAAGACTGGCAAAGAAATATAGAGAGGGGGAACTTTAAATGCTGACAATTGCTATAGTGACACTCATTATTTTCCTGGTATTAGGCGTGCCTGTTAGCTTTGCAATCGGATTATCCGGACTCCTCGCAATTCTCTTTGGAAGCACAGAAGGCGGATTTATGGCAGTACAACAGGCTGTACGGGGAATGAATTCCTTCTCGCTGATGGCTGGACCGTTATTTATCCTTGCAGGAGAAATATTAGGTGGCGCAAAGCTATCCCAGAGGATTCTGGATTTCTGCCGTGCATTGATCTCATGGATCCGGGGCGGGATCGGGATGGTATCTGTTGCGGCCAATATGATATTTGCAGGGATCTCCGGCTCAGGAGCGGCGACCATGACAGCGGTAGGAACGCTTACCGTGCCGGAACTCAAGAAGGAGGGATACAGTGATTCTTATATATCGGCATTGATCGCCGGATCGGGAGCGCTTGGACCTATTATTCCGCCCAGTACAAATATGATCGTAGTTGCGTCCCTCACCGGATTCTCTATCGGAAAACTTTTTATCGGCGGTCTGATTCCCGGAATCATCATCGGTCTTTGTCTCATGGGAATGTGTTTTTTATATGCGAAAAAGCATAATATTGACGGCGGAAGCGGCAACAAATTCGAGATAAAGACTCTGGGGAAAGCCTTTAAAGACGCATTCTTTGCATTGTTAACTCCGGTGATTATCGTCGGAGGCGTAATTACCGGAATCTTCACAGCAACTGAGTCGGGTATTGTAGCTTGTATTTACGGGCTGTTCTGTGGGTTTGTAATTTACCGTACTCTGAAGGTTAAAGATCTGGTAGGAATTTTTAAGAGAGCGGCTTCAAGTTCGGCAATGCTTATGATGCTAATGGGAATTTCCAGCATTTACTCTTATATTATTGCAAAAGAGAATTTATCGAAGACGATCGAGGAATTTTTACTTTCGATTTCTGATAATCCAACAGTTGTGGTTCTGATTATTCTTGGGATCATGCTGATCATCGGATGCTTTATGGAAACATTAGCGGCAACTGCGGTTATCCTTCCGATTGTATATCCGATTGTAATGTCATTAGGATTCGACCCGTTACTGTTCTGCGTGTTGTTTTCCATTGCGACGGTAATCGGTGCGCTGACGCCGCCGGTTGGACTGTATCTGTTTGTTTCCATGAATATTGTGGGTTCTTCGTTCCATGAAGCCATAAGGTATACAGTTTCGGTTGTGCTGATCATCATCGCCGTCATGGTACTCATGCTTGTGTATCCGCCCATTGCAACTACGCTTCCGAATCTGATGGTTGGCGCATAAGAACAGAAAGGTTGAAGATATCATGAAACTAACGATAGAAACAATAAAGATTAAAGATTTGCAGTTTGGGGATACTACCTGTCTGAAAGACGGAGTCATGTATGTAAGCAAGGAAGATATACTGGCGTTCTGTAAAGAGGAACCCTGTTTTGATACATTGAAAATTGACATTACCTATCCGGGAGATTCTACCCGTATTATCAATGTTGTAGATGTAGTGCAGCCCAGATGTAAAGTATCGGATAATATTGACTGGCCAGGCGTGCTGACAGAAGATTACGAAATCTGTGGCTCTGGGATAACCAGAGCTGTTGAAGGGATGGGAATCGTCCTTTGTCAGAACGATACCTACTGGTCACGGAAGTGGGGTTCTTTTGATATGAGCGGCGAGTGTGCGAAGATCAATCCTTACGCCAAGATGCCGGAGCTTGTCATCGAACCAATGGCGCCGGAGGACGCAGATTTTAGAGAATACCGTGAGGCAGTAAGAAGAATCGGCTACAAGACAAGCGTGATGCTGGCGAAAGTAACAATGGGGCAAAGGGCTGATCAGGAAGAGACATTAGATAATGAAACACAGTATCCGGATCTTCCGAGAATCGCATATTCTTACCAGATATATTCAAAACAATATGACACACAAAATTACAGAGAGCCCATGGTATACGGGAATGCGGTTCCTGATACCCTGCCATTGATCATGCAGCCTACGGAGATTATAGATGGAGCGATCTCCATGTGCGGCGGCTTTCGATGTGTCACTACATATGAAGTGCAGAACCATCCGGTGATTTTGGAGTTATTGCGGCGACATGGGAAAGAGCTTAATTTTGCAGGAGTTCTTATCACCGTTACTTCCGTGGAGGCGAAGCACAGATACCTGGTATCTAAAATGGCAGCAAGTCTCTTGAAAGAGGAATTTCACGCCGACGGAGTAATTGTGACAAAAGGAGTCGGCGGAGCGTCGACCCTGTGCGTAGGCGCCATTGCCAGTGAAGCAGAAAAATTGAACATCAAAGCCGTACCGATTATTCAGGTTCTGAATGGGAAGAGTAATCTGGACGTGGAATGCATGATCAGTGAACAAAATGTGGATTCCATTGTCTGTTCGGGAACCTATTATCATAATTTTACTTTACCACCGGTAGAGACATTGCTTGGAGGACCGGAGGATGCCTTATATCTTAGCGGCGATGACGGCGTAATAGAAGGGCATAAAATTGCGACGGGAAGACCGGCAAAAGGAGAGGTCAGTTCTACGTATATGAAACAGGTGGGACTTATGAGCCAGGTCGGATACTCTTACGGCAAGGCAGTAGATTACTAGGAGAGTGTATTAGATGAGTGAAAAAAAATACAGGGTGGTATGTTATATTAATCAATTTTTCGGACAAATTGGAGGAGAAGAAAAAGCGGATGCAGGATTTATGGTAAGAAATGAGGCGGTCGGTCCGGCGCTTTTGTTTCAGAATTTATTGAAAGATGACTGTGAGGTCGTCGGAACAGTTATCTGCGGAGACAATTATTTTGCCGGGAATATTGAGACGGCCAGAGAAGAAGGGCTGGCTCTGGTAAAAGAATTGGATCCGGATCTGTTTATCGCCGGTCCTGCTTTCAATGCGGGAAGATATGGTATGAGCTGCGGAAATATGGCGTCGATTGTCGGAAGAAAACTGGGAATTCCCACTGTTACAGGAATGTATCCGGAAAATCCGGCAGTTGATCTGTTCCGAAAAGATACGTATATTGTAAAAACAGCGATTTTATCATCAAAACTTCGCAAGGCGGCTCCCGTCATGGCGAGTATAGGAATCCGCCTGCTAAAAGGAGAACATATCGGAAGCGCAGCTTCGGAAGGGTATATAAAGAGAGACATTATACTGAATGAAGAGCAGGACAAAAATGCGGCTCAGCGCGCGGTAGATATGGTACTGGCCAAAATTAAAGGAGAGCCAATCGAGAGCGAACTGCTTCCGCCTGTTTTTGATCATGTTGATCCGGCGCCGAAGGTGAAGGACTTAAGTAAAATCCGTCTTGCGCTAGTGAGCGATGGAGGACTGATCCCCGAGGCGAATCCGGATAAGCTTAAACCGAATGGAAGCGCAACATGGGGACATTACGATTGGGAACGTCTGATGGAAGAGAAACATTTTGTCATCCACAGCGGTTATGACGGCACATGGGTGTTGGAAGATCCCAATCGATTATTTCCCGTTGAAAGTCTGAGAAGACGTGTGGAGAAAGGAGAACTCGGCTATCTTAACCCGGAAGTCTATGTTGCCTGCGGCAATTGTGCGTCTGTGGAAGCCTCTAAAGCAGAGGGGCAGCAGATAGCGCAGGATCTCACAGATAAGAACATCGATGCAGTGATCCTTACCTCCACATGAGGAACCAGTACACGTTGCGGTGCAACGATCGGAAAAGAGATCGAGAGAGCCGGAATCCCTGTTTCACATATCTGCGCGGTTGTAGATATCGCGAAATCGGTAGGCTCTTCCCGGATATTGCGAGGATTTGCAATTACCTGTCCTGTAGGAAATCCGAACCTGAGTAAGGAAGATGAAAAAAACTCCAGAGACCGTTATGTTGATAAAGCTCTTGAGATGTTGACAAATCCAGGTGAAAAGGGACGAGTAGAAGATATTTAGATAATATGATAAATTAAACTTGCTCCTGCAAAAATATATATGTAATATATACTTATACGTGAAATGAAGGAGCGGGAATTATTATGAAAGATATAAAAACAGGGACATTTTACGACAGGGTGTCAGAGCGGATAGATTCATTGTCAAAAATGGAAAAGAAGTCGGCAGGCTATATGGTGGAAAATCAGAGCGAGCTTATCTATACTTCGATCACAGAGCTTGCAGAACAGATTGGAACAAGTGAATCTACCATTACCCGCGTATGTACAAAGCTGGGATATAAAAGCTTTCAGGAATTGAAGGTGAATGTAGCAAAGGAGCTGGCAACTCCGCAGGAAAAGATCCATGAGGAACTGAATGTAGATGATTCCTCGGAAATGATCATAGAAAAAATTTTTTCCAGTGCGATCCAGGCATTGACAATGACACAGAGGTCTCTTGACGCAGATGCGGTAACCAGAGGAATAGAAGCTATCTGTAATGCCGGACGGTTAGTGGTCATCGGTAACGGGAACTCCGGGGCGATTGCGATGGATGCGGCACATAAGTTTTTAAGATTGGGCCTGGATGCGGTATCATATACAGATGGGCATCTTCAGATGATAGCCATGGTTTCATTGAAACCGGGAGATGTGGTGATTGCATTTTCCCATTCGGGAAGCTCCAGAGACGCGATTGATGCAGTAAAAATAGCGAAGGAACGGGGAGCTACGGTTATCACCATAACAAAAAGCGGGAAATCACCACTTTCAAAATATACGGATATAAAATTATATACACGTTCACGAGAGACAAAATACCGTACATACGCGATTGCCTCCCGTATGGCGGAGCTTACGATCATAGATACGCTGTATACGGGGGTAGCCCTGCGCATGAGCGATAAGGCAATTGAAAATTTTGAAGCGCTGGAAAATGCCCTTGTTGTAAAGAAATATTGATCGGCGAAAATGGGTTCGCTGCTTTTAAGGCAAGGAGTGCATATATATGGAAAAATTATTTGGCGTTGATTTTGGCACGGGCGGCTGTAAGGCAACAGTGATAGACACGAAAGGGAACATTTTGGCGACAGCTTTTGAAGAGTATCCATCGGAACATAAAAAGCCGGGCTGGTCAGAGCAGGATCCAAAGTTGTGGATGAAAGCATTTATCGATACTGTGAAGCAATGCAAAGAGGCGATGGAGGATGGTTTTGACGGTGTTTTAGGCCTTGCGGTTACAGCCTCTGCTCACAATGCAGTTCTCCTGGATAAGGAAGGTAATGTGATCAGAAGATGTATTATGTGGAATGACCAGCGAAGCTCGGATCAGAGCAAATACCTTGAGGAGAAGCATGGTGAAAAGATATTTGAGATTGCAATGGCAATGCCGACTCCCACATGGACGATGTCACAGCTTTTGTGGGTAAAGGACAATGAGCCTGAAAATTATGATAAGATCCATCGGCTGATGTTTACAAAAGACTATATCCGTTCGTGGATTACGGGAGATTTTGTGACAGATGTCGTGGATGCGCAGGGAAGTCTTCTTTATGATGCAAGGGCAAATGAGTGGTCAGAAGAATTGTGCAATATGATCGGACTGCCGCTTACAGTTCTTCCAAAGGTGGTGAGGTCAAGAGAGGTTGTCGGAACGGTGAGAAAAGAGATTGCCGGGATAACAGGGCTTCCGGAGGGATTACCTGTAATCGCAGGATGTTCGGATACAGCGGCGGAGGATTTTAGCGCAGGAGCGGTGCGAGAAGGGCAGATCATTGTAAAGCTTGCAACGGCAGGAAATGTAAATATCGTCCTTAATGATGCAAAACCTCATGAGAAATCATTTACCTATCCTTACTCTGTGGAGGGAAAATGGTATACGGTAACAGCCACAAACAGCTGCGCATCGGCAAACCGGTGGCTTAGAGATACATTATATCCGGCGGAAAAGGAGTTATGTGACGCGAAAAATGAGGATATTTACCTTTTGATGAATGAACAGGCGCAGAAGATTCCTCTGGGATGTGACGGACTTATTTTTCATCCTTATCTCCTTGGGGAGAGATGCCCGTATTTCAATTCAGATGCAAGAGCGAACTTTTTCGGGGTAAGCATGATGCATACGAAAGGGCACTTTGCAAGAGCGGTGTTAGAAGGCGTTGCATTCAGCCTGTGTGATTGCCTTGAGGTACTTAAGGACTTTACCGATCATATGGAAGACGTTGTATTGATCGGAGGAGGTGCGAAGAGTCCTCTCTGGAGCCAGATTGTCAGTGATGTATTCAGCTTGGAGGTAAAGGTGCCTGAAAATGCGGAGTCTTCCTTTGGGGGAGCGCTTCTGGTAGGAGTAGGAGCCGGGGTATTCAAAGATGAAGAAGAGGCTGTAAGGAAATGTGTGCGGATGAAATCTGTATTCAAGCCGGATAAAGAAAATCATGAGAAATATATGAAGATTTTTTCTTTATACAAAAGAATTGTGGAGGCGCAGGAACCCTTGTGGAAAGAACTGAAAGAGTTGGCATAAAAAGCAATTGACGAGTTTTTCGAGTATGCGGAACGATATGATTAGAAAAGGGAGCCGGCTTTTGCGGTTGGACTTAGGGATTTTTAATCCCGGAAAAATATCGGCATAGTTGGTATGGCAGATATCAGCTATGCCGATATTGCGCGCAATTGGGGTAACAGGCGATGGATCAAATCATAAGTATCTTGAAACGGTCAAAGAAACGATTACAACGGAAACACGGCTGCCGGTTGAAATGGATGAACAGATATTTACCAATGAAAACGCCTGAAATGGGTTGATTTTTGCGTGATTTCATGACATTATATTTTATAACCTTGTTTTGCCCGGCGCCTGCTCCAACCGCCCTGCGCTTATAATACAAAATCAAAAGACACATGAAATTAGCGCAGAAGGTGGAAAAACGACTCTTTGGACACTAAATCGGACACTTTTTGAAAAAGGCGGTATTGTGACGCTTTCAGATCTTGACAAAGGTGTATATCCAGCCTGTCCAATACTGAAAAGTCAGGCAGGTAAGAACATGTGGGTTAACAGTGAGGTTAATGATTAGAGTCGGCAGTGAAACGATTCTTGCCTGGATTGCCAGGCGCCGCACATACTCCCGAAATTGGTACTGTCATCGATGACGCCATGAGAGCTATTGAAGAAGAAAACAAGTCCTTAAAGAATGTCCTTC
>CAZNXL010000011.1:0-16667 GCA_964577075.1 uncultured Dorea sp.
TTAAACTCTGACGTATATAACCCGGAGACCAGAGAGATCCGCTACCTCTTCGGAAACCTTTACGGCGGGCAGTCCGTCAGTCTGGAGTATGACGTTGTGATCACAGAGGCGGTCGCAGCGCCGGAGAAAGAAGGCGAAGCGCAGCTGGATATCGGCAACATCGGACACGCAGCCGGTTCCACTCTCAGCGGAGAAGAGATAGACGTTGAAAGCTCCACCTCTTATCCCCGGCCGGATGATGAGGACGGGATCTATTACGCGGATCCGGAAGAAGCATATACATCGATGAAAAAGACGGCCACGAATCTCAGCGACTCCGTGAACCAGACACAGGTTGGAGATATCATCGAATATAAAATATACGCTGAAAACCTGAAAGATGGTACGGAGTGGGGAGACGTTGTGATCCATGATACGATGCCCGCCGGGCTTGCGATCGATCCGGCAAGCATACAGCTTATCTATCCCAGCGGCGAAACCCGGCAATTAAGCCGGGACGTATACAATTCCGATACGCGGGAGGTCTCTGTGTATGTTGGCGGCATCCGGGGCGGGGAAAGATATACTTTGAGATTTCTGGCGGAGGTTACGGAAGATGCGTTAGGAAAAAGTATCGGCAATTCGGCTTATGTCGCAGGCGGGAAACCTGCCGGAACCGATCCTGTAAGCACAGATCCCGACGATCCTGATTCTGATGATCCTTCGATTCCTGACCCTGGCGATTCGGGAACCTATACGCCTGGAGATCCCTATTTCCCGGAGGATGGAACAGACACTCCGGCGAGGGGCGTCATGATCATTCTGGAGACACCGGAGCCCGTCTCTCCGCGCGATCCTGACGACCCGGTAATACCGGATGATCCGGAACCGGTCGTAGATAAGACCGTTACCAATCAAACGCATTCGGACGGATACGCCCATGATGATGACGCTCTCAAATATGAGATCAAGATCACGAATGCCAGAAGCGGAAGCGTCTGGAACAATATCGTCATGTACGACCGGTTCCCCGCCAATCTGATCCTGGACGAATCGAGCATCCGGTTAACATACCCGAACGGGAGAATTGAGAGGATAAAAGCTTCCGAAGTCGTAAAGGGGAACGTGATAAGTTTGACCATCCCTGTCATAAAAGGCGGTGAAACTTACACTTTAACTTATAAGATGACAGTGTCCATTAAAGAGGACGGCGATGGCTCTTCTCCTTCCGAAGAGATTACCAATGAAGTCTCGGTAACTGGAGACAGTCCGGAAGGAACTTCTGTTGCGGGCAGCGGGATCGCGGTGATAAAAATAGCCTCTAATGGAGTCGGAGTCAAAACCGGGGATTCCTCTCATCCGGAGATCTGGGTTCTCCTGCTCCTCCTGAGCGGATCTATCGGCGCTGTTGCCTTGCGCGGCTCAAAAAAGAACAGGCGCACCCGGAAAGGAGCGAATGAATAATGGCTAAGGATCCTGTGACCTTAAAAATAGAACACCATGCCATGATGTTTGCGTTTCTTGCCAAACACGCAATCGAATTATGCGGTGAGAGGGGAAAAGAAGCGATTCTGTCAGGTATGACAGCTTACGGGAAAGAAAGAGGCGCCAGAATGGCTGCGAATGCCCTGGCGCACGGAGATGAGCTGAATACGATGACCAGTCAGGCGTACGGCGAGTGGAAGCCTGATTATGACGGTCAGATGGAATTCGGACAGCTTCGCACGGAGCCGACTCTGCAGACGTATATTACAAAATGCGCCTGGTGTGATGCCTGGAAAAAACATAACATTACGGAATACGGAAAATATTACTGCGTAAATGTTGATAACGCTGTCTATCAGGGCTTCCGTTCAGACCTTGTCTGTACGCCGGCTGCAACCTCTCTGAGCTGGGGCGGAACGCGCTGCGAGTTCGACTGGGGCTATCCGCTCTCCGAGGAGGAGGCGGCGGCTCTTTCCGCCAGGAAAAAGGAACTCGGAACCTCCTGCATGAAAGACTTTACTTTCCATACGGCACATTTAAAACACACGGTAGGAAATACTTTGATCGAACAACTGGGCGGAGAGGGAAAGAGAGCCGTGTCACTTGCATTAAAAGATTACTCGGATACTTTCGGTCAGGAATATCTTGACGTTTTAGATACAATAGATCCTGACAGATTTTAGGATCGCTAAAAGGCAAACGCCTTGCAGACACAGCATCTGTACATAAGGAAGATGACGCATATGAGTAATGTGAAGGAACCAGTAAATATTATCGCACAGTGGATCCATTCCCACGAGGGAGAGCTGATCCGGATCGCGGATTATATTTTTCACCACCCGGAACCTGCCTATGAGGAGGTCCTCTCCTCCCGGCGCCTTGCTGATTACCTTACGGATCAGGGATTTACCGTCTCCTGGAACACGGCGGGAATCGATACCGCATTTACCGCCCGGTGGGGAGAAGGGAAGCCCGTGATCGGATTTCTCGCAGAGTACGACGCTCTTGCAAAGGTCGGACACGCCTGCGGGCACAATCTTCTTGGAACCGCTGCGGCTGCCGCCGCCTGCGCGCTCAAAGCAGATATGGAGGAACATAACGCCGCCGGCACTCTCCGGGTATATGGCTGTCCCGCCGAGGAGATCATGTCCGGGAAGATTGTCATGGATCGGCAGGGCGTTTTTGACGATCTGGACGTTTCTGTCACCTGGCATCCATTTGACAGAAACCGCGTAAGCAATGATATCTGGCAGTCACAGGATATCAAAAACTATACCTTCCACGGAGTCAGCGCGCACGCTTCAAAATCCCCGGAAGACGGACGGAGCGCGCTGGATGCCGCGGAGCTTATGAATATCGGCGTCAATTATCTAAGGGAGCACGTCCCGGGTGATGTGCGTATGCATTACGCCTATATTGATAACAAAATCCCGGCAAATGTCGTCCCTGACTTTGCTAAGACGAATTACTTCATCCGCTCCGGCAAACGCTCGCGCACGGAAGACGCGAGCAGACGGATCGATGACTGCGCAAGGGGAGCCGCCCTGATGACAGGAACTACCGTGGACATCGAGCTTGTAAAATGCTGCAAGGAGATGAAGGTAAACCGTGTTCTGGCGGAGATCTACTACGATGCCATGACGCGGATCCCAACGCCAACGTACACCCGCGGGGAGCTTGATTTTGCGTCAAAGATCTGCAGGGAAGCAGGTTTCCCGGATGACGGGGATTATTTTTCCGGTCTGGAACCTCTGGAGGACGAGCCCGTACCTGTCTCCATCGGCACAGATGCTTCGGAAGTCAGCCATACCGTCCCTCTCATCATGCTCAGCGCAGCCACCATGTGCAGGGGGACTCCTCTTCACCACTGGGCGGCCGCAGAACAGGCCGGGATGAGTATCGGTCAGAAGGGTATGCTGTACGCGGCAAGATGTATGGCGGAAGGAACAAAATTATTGATGGAGACCCCGGGCGGATTAGAACGGGCCTGGGAGTTCCATCGCACGCATGAAACATCGAAAACCAAAACAGTTATGAGTTCGGATGTAGAGCATGAATATACAAAAATACTTACTGCAAAATAAAATAATTACGGACGGCGCTTTCGGAACCTTCTATGCTGACTCCTTCCAGACAGAAGAGATGCCGGAGATGGCAAATCTCCTGCACCCGGAACGGGTTCTTGAGATCCACCGCGCTTACATAGATTCCGGCGCCAGACTGATACGCACAAATACTTTCGCGTCGAACACGGCTCTCCTGACTCCGGATTGGGACCGGGTAAAAGAGAATCTTTGCGCGGCTTCCGCGCTCGCCAAAGAAGCCTGCCGTGATAAAGATGTCTTTATCGCCGGTGATATCGGCCCCATCCCGGGCAATCGGCAGCAGGAGAACGATCCTTTTGCCGAAGAGTATTATCAGATCGCAAAGCTCTTTGCAGAAGAGGGCTTAAAGATCCTGACCTTTGAAACCTTTCCCGATATGGAGCATATTCTTCCTGCGATCCGTAAGATCAGGAAAGAATATCACCTCTTTATCATGGTTCAGTTCTGTGTGGATCAATTCGGCTATAGTTCTTCCGGACTGAGTGCGAAGAGACTGTTGACTGAGGCTGCTTCTGTTCCGGAGATCGACGCTGTCGGTCTGAACTGCGGCGTAGGCCCGGGGCATATGGCACAGATATTGAATAAGATCAATCTGAATACAGACAAATATCTCATCGCCCTTCCGAACGCCGGATACCCTAAGCGCATTCGCAGCCGTCAGATGATTTTTGATGATAATTGTACATATTTCGCTGACAAGCTCTGTGCGCTCTCCAAATATGGCATTGATATCCTCGGAGGGTGCTGCGGCACCAATCCGGCGTTTATCAGATCCCTTTCCACAGCTCTGGATACAGGCCGGACGCGGTGCGTCACTCAGGCGGCGCTCCCGTCTGAAAAAAAAGTAATCTCACACAGGAAAGGCTTCCTTTATCAGGAGGACGGCTCGCTGAAAACAAAGAAACTGATCGCCGTAGAGCTTGCCCCGCCTGTCAGCGCCAATGACGAAAAACTTTTAGACGCCGCTCATCTTTTGAAGGATGCCGATGTGGATGTGCTGACTTTTCCGGATTCTCCTTCAGGCAGAACGCGGGTGGATTCTGTATTGATGGCGGAAAAAGTACATCGGGCAACCGGAATGAATGTAATGCCCCACATCTGCTGCCGCGATAAAAATGCTATCGCCATGCGTTCTCTATTCTTAGGGGCGCATATTAACGACATTCACAACCTTCTGATCATTACCGGAGATCCTATCCCGTCGCTCGCCAGACAGACGGTGAAATCCGTCTTTCATTTCGATTCGGTGGGACTGATGAAGATTGCCATGGATATGAACGAAGAAGAATTCCCGGCATCTCCCATCTCCTATGGCGGAGCCATCAATCAGAGCAGGGCAAATCTTCAGATAGAGATCAAAAGGGTTCTTAAAAAGATGGAAAACGGCGCGGAATTTTTCCTGACCCAGCCAGTCTTTTCAAAGGAAGACGCCGACCGGGTACGGCGGATCAAAGAGGCGACCGGCGCCCGTATCCTGTGCGGCGTCATGCCTCTGGTCAGCAGGAAAAACGCTCTGTTTATGAAAAATGAGATCGCCGGAATCCCGGTTACGGATGAGATCATCGAAAGATATCCGGAAAACGCTTCAAGAGAGGAAGGGGAGGCGATCGGAGTAAAACTGGCCGGAGATATCATTCGCGACACGGAAGATTTCGCGGATGGATATTATTTTTCCTTCCCGTTTAACAGAGTATCTCTGCTCAAAGAAATTCTGAAACAGCGAGGCAGGGACGTATCTTTTTGATGGAAAAAGATACGTCCCTGTTGGATCATCCCTTAGATTCTCCTCTTTATCACTTTCAGCCTCGTGAATTCTTCCCGCTCTTTCTCTTCCAAAGCATTGTTAATGTTATACACAAGATCCGTGTACATCGGAATCGTGATATTTTTAAGAGCATTGGCTCTTTTCTGCGTTTTCTTAATATTGGCTGCCAGGCGATACGCAGAGTTCTCTACTTCTGACAGCTTGACCGTCAGATCCTTCACCTCGCGGAATGCCTCTCTGGCTATATCGATGGATTCTTTCGTACTGCTGAAAGAATACGTCAGATTATTCTGCCTGGCGTCATACTTAACATGAGGAATCTCCGTTCCCATAATGCTCCTTGTCTGGATTTTTATGGAGTCCTCTATCGGTACCGTAAAGGCAAGCTCCTGCACTTTGCTGATCCCCATATCGATATTCGCGTGCTGCAGACAGGCATACGCCCGCGTAAAGGTTGTATCGATCTGCTCCTGTATATCTTTCGCTTCATCGATCAGGCTCATCAGCTCTTTCAGAAGAATGTTACGCTTCTTATCCATCAGTTCATAGCCCTGACGGGCAAGAGCCAGTGAATTCTTCGCAAGCATTAGATTCCCTTTTGTGGGAAATTCCCGTGGATCCATACGACACCTCTCCTTCTATCTTAGCCTTACTGTTCACATGGATAGTAGATATCCAACAGTTTCGTGTCGATCCGATCCAGCTCTTCTCTTGGAAGAAGGTGCAAAAGTTCCCATCCAAGGTCCAGTGTCTGCTGGATCGTCCGGTTTTCCGTCGGTCCCTGACCGATATAGCGCTTCTCGAATTCCGCGCCGAATTTCAGATATTGCTTATCCAGCGGCGATAATTCATCTTCACCGATAACAGATGCCAGATTCCTTGCCTCTCCTACCTTCGCGTATGCAGAGAATAACTGGTTGGCAAGACTCTGGTGATCCTCCCTTGTATATCCGGCGCCGATACCGTCTTTCATCAGCCGGGACAGCGACGGCAGGATACTGATCGGGGGATATACGGACTGTCCGTGAAGGTTGCGGTCCAATACGATCTGTCCTTCTGTAATATACCCGGTAAGGTCCGGGATCGGGTGCGTAATATCATCATTCGGCATGGTAAGGATCGGAAGCTGCGTCACCGAGCCAGTCGCTCCCTCCACGATACCCGCGCGCTCATATATAGTGGCAAGCTCGCTGTAGAGATAGCCCGGATAACCTTTTCTTGACGGGATCTCCCCTTTTGACGAGGATACCTCACGCATGGCTTCCGCAAAGGATGTCATGTCTGTAAGGATCACAAGGATATGCATATTACACTCAAAGGCAAGATACTCTGCAACGGTAAGCGCAACTTTTGGCGTGATCAGACGTTCCACAACCGGATCATTTGCCAGATTGAGGAACATACACACATGGTCTGACGCCCCGCTCTCTTCAAAGGTCTTCTGGAAGAATTCCGCCACATCGTGCTTGACGCCCATCGCGCCGAACACAATCGCGAATTCCTCATCGGAATCCTCTCCCAGAGATGCCTGCTTAACGATCTGCGCCGCCAGCTGGTCATGGGGAAGACCATCCCCGGAGAAGATGGGAAGCTTCTGTCCGCGGATCAGTGTTGTCAGACCGTCGATCGCAGAGATCCCCGTACGGATATAGTTCCTCGGATACTCTCTTTTTACAGGGTTTAACGGAAGACCATTCACATTCCTCATCTCGTCCGCCGATATCGCTCCCAGTCCGTCGATGGGAACGCCCACGCCGTTAAAGGTACGTCCCAGCATATCCGTTGTGACCGGTACCTCCATCGGCCGTCCGGTAAGCCTGGTATGCGTATTCTGAAGCGACATATTCTCCGTTCCTTCAAAGACCTGAATGACCGCCCTGTCCTTATCAAGCTCGATGATACGCCCCATCTTCCTGATATTCTTTTCTACAACAAACTCAACAATTTCATCAAAAAACGCTTCCTGCACTCCCTCGAGCACAACGAGAGGTCCATTAATGTTGCTGAGTCCAAGATATTCTATTGCCATATGAAACTCCCTCCTTATGCGTTCTTTTCGATAATCTTACTGCGGAAATCATCAATCTCTATCTTATACATATCCAATAACGGCAGGTTGTCGTTCGGTACATCGTATTTCATTGCAATCACTTTTTCAAAAATGCCTTCTGATTTGAGTACAGACATCGGCATCCCCATGGCAACCAGCCCCCGGCAGGTCTTATAGAGATAAAGTATGACATCCATCATCTTGAACTGCTTCTCCAGCGATACGCACGTATCGTCCTTGTGAAACGCATTCTGCTGCAAAAATCCCAGTCTGATGACCCTGGCGATCTCCAGCGTCAGCTTCTGATCATCCGGAAGTACATCGCCGCCGATCAGCTTAACGATCTCCATCAGATTATTCTCCTGACTTAAGATCGTCATCATCCGGTTCCTGTAATCCAAAAACTTCGGAGATACGTTATCGGAATACCAGCCGCTTAAGTCATTCAGATATTCGCTGTAGCTCGTAAGCCAGTGGATCGCCGGAAAATGTCTCGCATATGCCAGTGATTTATCAAGTCCCCAGAAGCAGCGGACAAAACGCTTTGTATTCTGTGTAACGGGCTCGGAAAAATCTCCGCCCTGCGGGGATACCGCACCGATGATCGATACGGAACCTGTCCCGCCGTTCAACGTCTGCATCATGCCTGCTCTCTCATAAAACGCGGACAGACGGGAAGCCAGATATGCCGGAAAACCTTCCTCCGCAGGCATCTCCTCCAGCCGCCCGGAGAGCTCGCGGAGCGCCTCCGCCCAGCGAGAAGTGGAATCTGCCATGATCGCCACGTCATATCCCATATCGCGGTAATACTCTGCCAATGTAAGCCCCGTGTAGATAGATGCCTCGCGGGCAGCCACCGGCATATTCGAAGTATTTGCGATCAGAATGGTCCTGTCCATCAGCGGGTTGCCTGTCCTCGGATCCACCAGCTCCCCGAACTCCTCCAATACCTGTGTCATCTCATTGCCGCGCTCACCGCATCCGATGTAGACGATAATGTCCGCATCGGACCACTTTGCGATCTGATGCTGTGTCATCGTCTTTCCCGTACCAAATCCGCCCGGGATCGCCGCTGTTCCGCCTTTGGCGATCGGGAACATCGTATCAAGGATACGCTGCCCTGTCACAAGCGGAATGCTCGCCGGATATCTTTTGTATACCGGTCTCGGCACGCGGATCGGCCAGCGCTGCGTCATCGTGATCTCCCTTTTCGTTCCATCTAAAAGTCCGAGGACAAGCAGTGTATCATTGATCGTATACTGTCCGTCAGGCTTCACTTCTAAAACGGTTCCCTCTACATTCGGAGGGAGCATACATCTGTGAACGATCGCGCTTGTCTCCGGCACCTCCGCAATGATCGCGCCGCCATGAAGAAACTCTCCCTCTTCTGCGACAATATGCGTATCCCACAGCTTTTCCGTATTCAGAGAGTCCACGTTGACGCCTCGCGTAATAAATGCGCCCCCTTTGTCAGCAATCCTCTCCAAGGGTCTTTCGATCCCGTCAAAAATATTATTTAAGATTCCCGGCGCAAGTGTAACGGACACTGCCGCCCCGCTCGCCTCTACCTCCTCGTCCGGTTTAAGCCCCGATGTCTCTTCATAGACCTGGATCGTCGTCATATCCTTATCCAGAGAGATCACTTCGCCGATAAGCTTCTCCCTGCCGACATACACCATCTCGGACATACGAAAACCGGTCTTTCCTTTCAGATAGATAACGGGACCATTGATACCATATATCTTTTCAACTATTTTCTTATCCAATTCCCGTACCTCCCTTGAAAGCAAATTTCTGATATTCCCGCTCAATTGCCCCCTTAAGGGCATGGTCGACCAGTATATTCCTCTCATGGATCACCGTACGGATACCTCCGGTAAAATCCTCCTTACTTACGGTAAGCGTCATTCCGGTATGCTCTTCTAAGAATTCCTTCTTATCTTCATCCGTAGGATTGATATAAATCGTCATCTCCGCTCCGTTGGCAAACGTGGCTGCTTTCTCAATGTATTCTACCAGAAGATGCTTATACTCTTCTGTCTTCATATAATCCTCGAGGATCCGGGACACTTCTTTAAACAGCTCTTTTTTCAACCGCTTCTGCGTCTTCCCAAGCTCGCGCTTCAGATCAAGCTGTGCTTTGGAGGTGGACATATTAAGCTGATGCTTCATATTCGTCTGTTCGGCCCTAATACGGATCTCCGCCTGCTTTTTTGCTTCTTCCGCATGCTGTTCATACAGATGCTCCAGGGCAGTCCTGTGCTGCTCTATGACCGCATTGCTCTGAGCTCTTGCCTCCGTCATTGCCGCAGACTGGATACGCGCTATTTTTTCTTCTATAGTCAAGTAATTCACCCTCTTTTTATAGTTTGAGTCCGATAGCTTCATTTACATAAGATGTGATAAAATCTTTTTTACGTCCGGTTCCGTGTCTGTCAGGAATCTCAATAAGAAGGGGCATCGTCCGCTCCATCTTGATCTCGTTAAGGAGATCCGGGAACTCTCTTCCGAATTTCTCCGTCAGAAGAATGATCCCTATGGTCTTGTCATTCATTGCGGATTCAATCGCTTCCCTGAGCTCCTGCCTCTCGTGAACGACAACGCCGTCTACTCCCGCGAGTCTCATCCCTGTCAGCGTATCGACATTATCACTGATCAGATACATCTTCATCTTACAACCTGCCTATGATCATGAAGGAGATGATCAGTCCGTACAGACACACACCTTCTGCAAGACCTACGAAGATCAGAGATTTACCAAGAGCGCCTGGGTCCTCACTGATCGCGCCGAGCGCTGCGCTTGCCGCGCTTGCTACGGCAATACCGCCGCCCACACATGACAAACCGGTTGAAAGTGCGGCCGCAATATATCCCAGTCCTGTTGCGCTCACTGCCGTTCCCGCTGCCTCCGCCGCATGTACCGGTTCTCCGGCAAACAGCATGATCCCTGCAATTACGAATGCCCCGAAGAAGAAGAACACATTACTTGCAAGCGCTCTCTTATAACGCTTTTTATTCCTCTCCCCGATCAGGAAATAACCAAATGGAATAATAATACTAATTATTAAAGCTGCAACTAATAAAAGTTTCACTGTCAGTGTCATTGTTTCATCCTCCTTGTGTTTGACCTTTTCACTCTATTCATTACTTTGATTATTAAATGGTTTGAACTCCCGTCCGGAACCTTTATAGAACCGGCTGAACAATTCATAATACTCAAGTCTCAGTACCTGAATCCCTACGACAAGACCTTCCAGAGCGCATACGATGATATTTCCAATCACGACCCCGATCCAGTTCGTATGGCCGTCTGTCACTCCGGATAACATAAGTACAACCTCCATCATAGCCGCATGGCTGACCGCAAAGGCTCCGATACGCACGTAAGAGATCGTATTGGAAAAATAACTCAACATCGTCTCGAACAGTTCAAAGAATCCCTGTACCAGGAACATTCCTTTGCTGCCCTCTATCTTCTTGTGATTCTTCTCCGCCAGATTCGCAAGGGGCTCTTTGAACAGAAACATAAGGACCGGAATCCCCAAAAATACCGCCAGCAGCACGTTACCCGGCGTCTTGTGCCCCGTCATATATAACACGATCGTAGCGATCAAAAATCCATAAAATACCAGTCCGGCTACACCGTTATTTGAAAACCACAGATTTTCCGTATCATGCGCCTTCACGGCATTTATGATCTGGAAGATCATAGCCAGTATGTTAAGCGCCATGCCAAATGCGATCGCCACGACGAACACTGTATTGAGCTGTCCGATAAACGGCAGCTTTGTCATCGCTTCCGCAGGTCTTAACCAATGCGCCTCTATCACGTCCTCGAATCCGAAGAAGCTTCCGAACATAAATCCAAAGAAAGTAGAAAACAGTCCCGCGACCGATATGATACCGGCGAGATCCATCTTCTTGATCTTATACAGAAGCCCGCCGCCGATCACCAGGCACAATCCCTGACCCACGTCTCCGAACATCGCTCCGAAGATAAATGTATAGGTAAGCGCCACAAAGACCGTCGGATCCATCTCGTTATGCGCGGGAAGACCGTACATGCGGATAAACATCTCAAAAGGCCTGAACACCTTCGGATTCCTGAGTTTCGTGGGCGGTTCGCCAAAGAACTTCTCTCTGTCTTCCTCCACCATGATAAAGACCCGGTCATCATCCTCTGTCTCCTTTAACAGCTTCTCGATATCCTCCTCGCTCATCCATCCGCAGAGGATGTAGCGGTCCTCCTGCTCATTGGTAACTCTTGCCGCCATCTTACGGACATCAAAGTTATTAGAAAGCTCCTGAAGTCTCTTCCGGATCCCTAAAAGCTCCTCTGCGTGGCTGTCCATCAGCTTTTTAATTTCCTTTTTGATCTTCTTAATACTTTTCCTCGTCTCATTAATGTCGCTCTGAAGGCTTTCGCACACCTCCTCCGGCGTCCCGATGTACTCCATCGGAATATTGATCCTCTCAAAGTGAAGGGAACTGAATACGGAATCCACTTTGCTGATATCCGAATTGGCCGCGACATAACAGCCATACACATAATTGTCATTGCGCGTTCCCTCGATAAAGACCGCATTCAGCTCATCAAACAGATATTTCTCCAGTCTCCGGTAGTAATCCGTCGGTATCCTTCCAAAGCGCACCTGCATATATTTATAATGTAGAACCTTCTGCAGTTCCAGCCGCATAGGCCGGAACGGTTCGAGCACCTTCAGTTTTTCGATCATCGCATCCCGTTTCTTCTTCAAAAGTTCCTTTTCCTCCTGAAGATCCAGATACCTGTGATTCACTTCCCTGATCAGGGCGGTCATATCGTCTGCGGAAAGCGTCCGGTCCGGCACAGCGCTTCTATCGCTCAGAAGCGATACGAATTGCTCCGCCTTTGCGAGCGGATCCTTATACGGATTGACTTCTGCAAACGGAAGAAGATTAACTGTGGTCCGAAGTTCTGTAATTGCATTCTCAAGCTGCATCTCATATTTGGACAGATACTGATCACATACGCGATCAATGTCTGTCTTTGGACCGCTGATGCTCAAAAACTTCATCTTTACTATCATTTACTCACACCTCCTAAGTATCCTGATGTCTCTCTCGAAGATAAGCCGTAACGAATACATTCAAGAGCCGTCGTCAGTTTATCTATCTCTTCTTCTTTTAAGAATAAATATGCGTTGATCGAAGCGATCGAATAGGGATCCCTTCTCATCTGGGAGAGATACAGGCTTTTGAGGATCGCCCTCATCTGCTGCTCCGGCATACTGCTCTCCCCGAACTTAAGCGCGCCGCCGTATCTCGTCTCTGCGACCCTGTTCAAGAACTCTTCAACCGTAGGAGCCTCCGCCAGGGCTTTAAATTCTTCTATCCGGATCCGGTAATGGATCGGGATCGTCAATGCATAGATATCCGGCGGCAGCATGTGATAATATTTCTTTGCCCGGTATATCCACTGCAGATTCAGAAGATCGATCTGCGTTCCGCAATCCTTCATAAACAGATTCTTCTCTTTCCCCTTCAGGATCCGCTTCTCCTTTTTCCAGAAGGTCGTAAAATAGTAGAGTTCCAGCGCAAGATCATAATCATACAAAACTGCCGCTCCGGACTCTGTAAGGCGCGCAAGCGGCTCATGGTATTCGCTGCCTCGCAGATTCTCAACCAGCTCTCTGATATTCTTCGACGTCACAAGCTTACTGACTGACAACTGGGAATACTTATCAAATATTTCTTTTTTATAATCAATATCAAACGGGACGTCGTAATGATTGAACACAATCCTCAAACAATAATTGATCAGATCTACCTCATATCTTTTCCAATAGGACTTTAAGAACTTTTTCTGTTCCATCCCGGCAAAACGGAAGATCCGGGTATAATCATCATAAAAAGACTGGGTCAGAATCTTTTCCACATTGCCGCGGTGATACAGGGACGCATCCATCTGACCGATGAATCTCGCATATGCCGGCTTCTCTTTCAGATACTCGATCGCTTCCGGAACACTATTCAGATGAATAATATCCTCAAAATCTTTCTCTGTCAGAAGCTTCGCCTGCATCGCGCGGATCTTAGTGGTAATCCCGCTGTATGCTGTAACATTACCCATAGCTTCTTATACCTCTAATATATGTTTCAATATCTCCTCTGCATACTCTGTATGGCGCTCCTTGAATTCCGCCTGCAAACTGTCGATCAGGGAATGGTTCTTTTCGCGCTCCTCCTGAATGGCCCGATCCATCTTCTCTTTGCCCTCCGTGCGTATCTTCTCCAACTCTTTCTCTGTCTTTGCATTAAGATCCCGGTCAAATTCGTCCCACTTTCCCTGAATCTCTCTCCCCACCTCAGACTTCTGCTTTTCAGCACCGTCCGCGATCGCTTCTGCAGTTGATTCAATCTCCGCAAGTTTTTCAATAATATCGTCCATTCGGCACCTCCTTCCGTTCTATAAAAGTACAGTCATCTATCCTATACATAATACACCTATTTTTAGAAATTTCCATAGTAAATTTCCCCAAAAATGAAAGAAAGTAAAGGGTAACTATATTTCTTAACAATTTCTTTCCGGATGATCTCCGGAAATTTATCTCCCGGAGATTGTAATATTTGACTTTCTTCCTTGAACAAGTTACACTTTTCTGGAATCTATAGAGACACAAGGAGAGCATTTATGAGACTAAGAAATATTCCCCGCGCGGAAGCGGTTCTTTCCGAATCTTCGCTGGTGATAAAAGACCCCTTTCCTCTGCGGGGGCAATGGCAAAATAAGGTGTTTAATAACAGTCATCCACTCCATATAGAGATCGGCATGGGACAGGGACAATTCCTCTTCACACTGGCAGCTCAGAATCCGAAGATCAACTACATAGGGATCGAACGCTACTCCAGCGTTCTTCTGCGGGCCGTTGAAAAGGTAAGCGACCCCCTTGCGAATATCCGTTTTTTATGCATAGACGCGCGCGAGGTCGCTGACATTTTCTCCTTTGGGGAGATCTCCCGCATCTACCTCAATTTCTCCGATCCATGGCCGAAGGCGCGCCATGCCGGGCGCCGGCTCACCTCGAAAGAATATTTTGAACGCTATGACCGGATCCTTGCCGCAGACGGGCAGGTAGAGTTTAAAACAGATAACCTCGGGCTTTTTGATTTCTCAGTAGAAGAATTAAGGCAATCGGATATCTGGGAAATAACCGCCTGCACCTGTGATCTGCACAACGACGATCTTATGAACAAAGGAAATATCATGACGGAATACGAAGAAAAGTTCTCCTCCAGGGGGAATGCCATCTGTAAATTCATCGCAAAACGTAAAACCTGCCATACCGGATGCATATAATAATTATGAGATAACTTATTCCGGAGGTCCTTATGAATCCGAATTCCATCCGATGCTGGCGCCGCCGCCTTCGCAAAGCTGCCTGCAGGAAAAGATGCCGGAGCAAAGAAGTGCGCCGCATCAACGGTTCTCTCCGTGAAGTCTTCCTTATCCTGAATTCGGGCGCAAGCTTCCGGAAAAGATAAGAAAGGTTGAAATGATATGCTACATCTGACATTAAAAAACTTTACTCTGGAAATCAGGAAAAGCAGGCTTCCGGTCATAGTCATGTTCTATGCCGCCTGGTGCGGCAAATGCGCTGGGATGAAGCCGCTTATAGAAGAGATAGAGGCAAAATATCGCGGCCGGATCCTGTTCTGTGAGGTTGAGATTGATGAATCGAAATCACTTGCTGAACAATATCGCGCAGATATCGTTCCAACATTCGCATTTTTCCGGGGCGGAGCCTTACTGGAAGAGATCAGCGGAGTCTTTGAAGAAAGCACATTTGAAAAATATCTACAGACAATCTTCATAAACTGTTAAGACAGTTTTCCTTTTCAAATGGAAAGGTCTATGATATATTATGAAAGAGTAACCAATAAAAATACAATCTTAATAAAGGGGATTTACATTATGAAAGAAAAGATTATGCCTGTCATCATGACTGCGGCGCTCCTTGTAAGCGCCCTGCCTGTGACGGCAAGAGCAGACAGTTCCAGGGTTGTCACACTCGGTGCGAACCTGTCCGAGGAGCAGAAATCATCCATGTATGAATATTTTGGAACAACTGCGGAGGAAGTTGAGACTATTGAAGTGACAAATAAGGATGAGCGGAAATATATGGAGGGGATTGCCACGGAAGCGCAGATCGGCACGAAGACATTCAGCTGTTCTTATGTGGAGCCGACCAGCGACGGCGGCATCCAGGTCAAGGTTGCCAACCTTACTTTTGTAACAAGTTCCATGATCGCCAGCACGCTTTTAACCTCCGGCGTTGAGAACTGTAATGTTGTTGCCGCTTCTCCGATCGAAGTATCCGGAACCGGCGCGCTTACCGGTATTATGATGGCTTACGAATCCGCCAGCGGCGAGGAACTGAGCGAGGATCAGAAAGCCGCTGCCACGGAAGAGCTCGTCACCACCGGAGAACTTGCGGAAGACATCGGTCAGGAAGAAGCCTCTGATCTCATGAATCAGGTAAAACAGGAAGTCATCGAGGATGGCCTTACAGACGATGAGGAGATTCAGGATGCCATTGACGAAGCTGCAGATCATGCAGGCGTCTCGCTCACAGAGGATCAGAAAAGTCAGATCCTTTCCCTTATGCAGAACATCTCGCAGTATGATTACGATGTAAACGCATTAAAAGAAACCCTTAAGAATCTGGAGGGAAAAGAAGAAGGCTTCTTCTCCAGACTGGTCAGTTCTATCACCGGAATCTTCGGCGGAGAGGATAAAGGCGGTATCATCAACAATACCAACGATTCAATCCTCGGCGATAACGCCATCGTAGACAGCACCTTAGACACGATCAAGGACAAAGTCAACTCCGGGGAAGGAAAAAGCTTCCTCGACAAGATCGCAGATTTCTTCCATGGACTTTTCGGAAACGAGGATGAGACGGAAGATGCGGAAGACGCGCAATAAAACACGTGCCCGGATGCATACTGTGTCCCCGGCCGAAGGCTTATACGCTCCGAAGGGAGCATGACAAAGAGGTTCGCTATAGGAAATCCTTATAGCCAGCCTCTTTTTTTACATATTAGACAGAAAATAAAAAGCGTGATAATTTAATCTCCATAGCCTCTGAGTCTCCTCATCAATCTATCTCGCGGTATTCAAAGAAATCAAAATCCGCATATTTTTCATGGAACATCCTGTCCCAGCAGGTAATACCCACAAAAGTTCCGGTAAATTCGCCGAACTCGCTGTATTCATCGGAGAACTTACTCGTATCAAACA
>CAZNXL010000012.1:0-16501 GCA_964577075.1 uncultured Dorea sp.
CTCCGATACCTTGGATGCACCGCCGGAGGCGCAGACCTGTCACTATACCGTTCTCTCGTCTCCTCCAGAAGCTGCCTCCTGCGTCTCTCAGAATCATTCATAATTTCTTCGCCTCCCGACCTTCTAACCCTATATCACAATAACCCCACTCCATTGTATGAGTCAAAATCATAAGATATGTAAGCAAAGAAATATAAAATGAAGGAACACAAGTAAGAAAATCATGCCAAATCTTCTCACACCTCCCCAACAAACTCAAACCGCTGCGCCTCACTATGCATTATATGAAATTACCGATCCGCCAGTTCCCCCACGATATCTTCCCAGCGGATCCCTTTTTCTACCATCAGTACTATCGCATGATAGAGAAAATCTGACAGTTCATATTTTATCTCTTCCGGATTCGGATTTTTTGCGGCGATGACGATCTCTGTCGCCTCTTCTCCTACCTTTTTGAGAATTTTGTCGATTCCCTTGTCGAACAGATAATTCGTATAAGACCCCTCTTTCGGATGGGCCTTCCTGTCTACGATCGTATCATAGACATTTTCAAAGATCTGAAGCGGATTATTCTCATCATAGTCCATTCCCGCAAGAGGCTGAAAAAAGCAGGTATTATTCCCTGTATGGCAGGCAGGACCTGCCGGATCTACTTTAGCAAGCAATGTATCATGGTCACAGTCGATAGTCAGCGACTTTACATACTGAAAATTTCCGCTCGTCTCTCCCTTTACCCAGAGAGCTTTCCGACTCCTGCTATAGTAAGTCATCTTTCCGGACTTAATCGTGTGGTCAAAGGCTTCTTCGTTCATATAGGCAAGCATTAACACTTCCTGTGTTTTATAGTGCTGCACAACAACCGGGATCAGTCCTTGCGGATTCAATTTAAACTCAGAAAAGTCCATGATGCTCTCAAAGGAGGTCATCTTGATCCCTTCTTTTCCGCATTTTTCTTTAAATTCATTAAAATCCATATCAACCTGACTGATATATTTTCCGGAAAGGCCTTTGATCCCCGGACATTTCAGAATTTTGAAAAGCTCTGGTTCCTCCATCGTGTCCGTGACAATAACGCTCGGAATGTTTGTCACATTCATAACTGAATTAAGGTCAAGCCTGTGCATAAACACGATCTCGCTGGAATACTCCTGTATCAGATGCTGGCGCTTAAACAACGCGTCAAAATCATTAAGCGATACAGCAATCTTTTCTTTTCCAAATCTCAAAGAGGCATCCTCCATCATCTTTACGCTGTCGTTTTTAGAAAAATTAATGATTGCCCTCTTCGCTCCGGCATACAAAACCTTTTTCACATCTTCCTGACGTTTGATATTGCCGCCTGCCACCATCGGGATACGGATCACCCGATTCACTCTCCTCATAAGATCAATGGCCTCCCCATGATCATCATCGGAATTTGACAGATCGAACACAAGCAGTTCATCCGCTCCCATATCGCTGTAAGACCTCGCAAGCTCTATCACATCTTCCGCAATAATCTCTCTGTCATTAAACCAGCGGACCGCTTTCCCTCCATATATGAAGATACAGGGAATTAATCTCTTATTGCTCATAACATAACCTCCTTTACAGGCTTCCCTTTGTAGTCCAGGCTTCATCTTTCAGCCGCATTTCCTTCATCGTCGCCATGTCAAGTGCTTTTCCAAAGACTTTAAACAGCGCCTCCGCCATATGGTGATTATTTCCCCCGTCTATGATCTTAAGGTGGATATTCATCATGGCGCTATAGGACACCGCATAGAAAAATTCACGGATCATTTCTGTATCCATGTCTCCTGTTGTCTCAGTTGTAAAATCCGCGTCAAAGTTAAGATACGGCCTTCCTGACAGATCTACGGCACCAAGAACCAGTGTCTCATCCATCGGAAGGATCATATAGCCATACCTTTTTATCCCCGCCTTATCACCGACTGCTTCTAAGATCGCCTGTCCGAGCGCGATCCCCGTATCCTCGATCGTATGATGGCAGTCAACGTTAAGATCTCCTTTTACCTCTGCCTTCAGATCAAAAAGTCCGTGTCTCGCCATTCCGTCCAGCATATGGTCAAAAAAGCCCACACCGGTATGGATCTCATTTTTTCCTGTTCCGTCAAGTTCTATCGTAACAGTAATATCTGTCTCCTTTGTCCTTCTTTTACATGTTGCAGTCCGGCTCATACTTTTCAACCTCCTTACTTTTCTTCAAATCTTACTTTAATGGAATTTGCATGTGCAGTCAGCCGCTCTGCCTCTGCAAAATGTTCAATATCCGTATGGATCTCTTTCAGGGCCTCCTCTGAATAAGCGATAATACTGGATTTCTTTATAAAATCATCTACGGACAGCGGTGAGAAAAATCTCGCTGTTCCATTGGTCGGAAGTACATGATTCGGTCCTGCAAAATAATCGCCCAAAGGCTCGCTTGAGTATTCCCCGATAAAGATCGCCCCTGCGTTGCGGATCTTCGTCATCACATCGTAAGGGTTCTTTGTCTGTATCTCCAGATGTTCTGATGCGATTTCATTTGCAATGGCGATAGCTTCTTCCATCGTATCAGCCACCAGAATGCATCCATAATTGTCCAGTGATTTTTTTATGATCTCTGAGCGGGACAGCCCGGCTAAAAACTTATCCGCCTCTTCTGATACTTTTTCGGCGAGTTTTCCGCTTGTCGTCACCAGGATGGCCGATGCCAGCTCATCATGCTCAGCCTGCGACAGTAAATCTGCGGCTACATAGCGGGGATCCGCCGTCTCATCTGCGATAACAAGGATCTCGCTTGGTCCGGCGATGGCGTCAATGCTCACATGTCCGTACACTGCTTTTTTTGCCAGCGCTACATAGATATTCCCCGGTCCCACGATCTTATCCGTCTTCGGAATACTCTCTGTTCCGTATGCAAGTGCGCCGATCGCCTGCGCACCCCCGACTTTATAAATAGTGTCTGCTCCTGCCTCATTGGCGGCAACAAGCGTTGTAGGCGTCACCTTTCCGTCTCTCTCCGGAGGCGTAACCATAAGAATCTCATCCACCCCTGCCGCTTTCGCAGGCGCAATATTCATAAGGACGG
The DNA here is from genome assembly GCA_964577075.1 of uncultured Dorea sp. Lineage (GTDB taxonomy): Bacteria > Bacillota > Clostridia > Lachnospirales > Lachnospiraceae > MD308. The sequence continues at coordinate 3,071 of CAZNXL010000012.1, forward strand.
TAGAAGGATACGCAGCCTTCCCACCCGGCACGTAGACTCCCACTCTCTCAAGGGGAGTCACCTTCTGGCCAAGGATCGTCCCATCAGGTTTGCTGTCGAACCAACTGTATTGCCTCTGCTTTTCGTGATAAGTGCGGATATTATGCAGCGCCTTTTTTATGATCCCGACGAATTCCGGATCTGTCAGGCGATATGCTTCCTCAATCTCTTCTTCCGTCACGCGGATATTATCTGCTGTAATATCCGCCCCGTCAAATTTCTTTGTATACTCAAAAACCGCCGCATCCCCGCGCAGCTTAACTTCCTTTAATATCTCACGGACATCCCTCTCGTATTGCCCGTATTGATCGGGGCTTCTTTTTAGCAAATCCCTCAGAAGATTCTGCTTCGTATTTTTATCAAGACGCTGTATTCTCATGATCATCCCTCGCTTATCATTATATCTGATCTTTCATTTCCTGTAACTGTTTTCTATCTACACCTGCATGCGAAGCTTCATAAGAAGAGCCCGGATCCTCTCGCTCTCCATACGCATGCTGACCGGATTCACGATCATTCTCGCAGACAGGGGACATACCTCCTCAAGCGCTTCAAGGCCATTCTCTTTCAAGGTGGAACCGGTCTCCACAATATCTACGATCACTTCTGACAATCCCACAATGGGCGCCAGCTCGATGGAGCCGTTCAACTTAATGATCTCCACTGTCTGATGTTTTGTGTTGTAAAAATAATCCTTTGCGATATTCGGATACTTGGTCGCAACACGGATCAGTTCGTGATTGGAAAGATATTTCTTCGCATCCTTATATCCGCAGACACACATCTTGCATTTACCATATCCCAGGTCCAATACCTCGTGCACCTTGCGTCCTTCTTCTAAAATAGTATCTTTCCCTGCCACTCCGATGTCCGCAGCTCCATATTCCACATAGGTCGGAACGTCCGATCCCTTCGCCAGAAAGAATCGAAGTTTCAACTCTTCGTTCGTAAAAATCAGTTTTCTGGAATCTTTCTCCTTCATCTCTTCACAGGTGATCCCTATCTTTTCAAACAGCTCAAGCGTCTGCTTTGCCAATCTCCCTTTTCCGAGAGCAAATGTAAGATATCTCATTATAACATCCCATCCTGTTCCTGATTATTAATCATCTTATGCTCGCCGCTCACCAGATTGATCATGATGATCTCACCGGATTTCTTCATATAGATAAGATTTCCGGTATAATATCGTTTCCCATATTCGATATATTCCTCCAGAAGTTTGCCTTTCTCTTTTTTGATCAGCTCAACATTCTTTGCCTTATGTCTGAAATCTTTTGCAAGGAGGATCGCTTCCCGGGCTTTCCCTTCGTCGAACAGGATCAATGTATTTTTACGCGTGTACACAATGCGCAGTTTCTGGCGGTTCATGGCATTAACAAGCTCGTCTATCACAATAGCAAATCCGATAGACGGGGATTCTTTTCCGAACTTTTCCAACAGCTTATCGTACCGTCCGCCCTTGACAATCGCATCGCCGGTCCCGAAAGTATATGCGCGAAAGATCATTCCCGTATAATATCCGTAAGTTCCTCCCGTCATACTGAGGTCAAAGGTGACAAACTTCTCCATTCCATACATTTTAAGCATGTTATAGATCTTTTCCAGACGCCTGATCGCCATGATCCCGGCCGAATTCGGAGCGATTTCTTTTGCTCTTTTTAAAACTTCCAGTCCCCCTGTCAGTTCGCCCAGCGTCACAAATGCCTCTCTGGAGCTTCTTTTTACTGCAATCTTGTCAAGATAATCCTCTACTCCAAAATAATTCCGGTTATTGATAAGATTGACAACCCTCTCTTCCGCCTCTTCATCCAAAGCTGCATCATCGATCAGACTGCGGAAATAATCCACGTTCCCTACGTTAACCTGAAATTCTTTTAGCCCTACGGACATTAATGACTCGATAACCAGAGCAAGCATCTCCGCGTCCGACTCAACACTGTCGTCACCGATCAGTTCCACACCCATCTGGGTCACTTCCCTTAACCGTCCCTGATAGCTGGAATGATTGATAAACGTATTTCCTGTATAGCATAGACGAATCGGTATCATCTCGTCACCAAAGAGCGTGGCGGCAGCTCTTGCGATGGACGGCGTAATGTCCGGACGGAGCGCAAGAGTATTGCCTTCTTTATCAAAAAATTTGTACAGATCCTTTGACGGTACTGTTCCAATCTCCTTGCGGAATACGTCAAAATATTCAAAGGTGGGCGTCTGGATATCATGATATCCGTACAGATGAAATGTTTTTGCGATCCGGCTCTCCAGTGTCAGCTTTTTTCCGCATTCTATATTATATATATCCCGGACTCCCTCCGGAGTATGAAGTAATTTCTTCATATATTTTCATTCCTTTCCATGCACTTTAGTGTGCTACCACAATAAAATGTCTTTTAGAATTATAAGCATATAACGGTCAGTTGTCAAGCTGATCGCGAAGTTCCAGATCAAGATTCATAATGTCAAGATATGGAACATAACATCCCGCGTGAAGCTCGAAGAAAAAGGCCGGATCAAGCTCCTCAAAGCGGATACTCTTTCTTCCGCCTTCCTTTGCCCGGTTCCAGAACTGAAGGATCTGTTCATAGCGCATGTAATACAGTATGTTTTTCGCCGAATAATAGATCAGAAGGAAAGAGATCCCTCCCTGTCTTTCAAATTCTGCCATGAACTTTACCTGATGCTCATGAATATTTTGCAGGGGAAACGTATCCGCCACACATTCTTTTGCGTCAAAGCAGACCGGTATTCCCTGTACGGCTCCGATATAGTCCACCGTACTTCGCTGTTCAAAATATGCCAGCGTAATTTGCCTGTGTTCTTTATCCATCTTAACCGGCGTGATCGGAGTTGGTATTTTCTGGATCAGCGCCAGATGCTTTTCCTGATATCTTTCATTGGTCCGGTTGATCATATCTTCTAATGTCGAACCTCTAAGGCCTCTCGAATTCCATGTTCCCATGATGTCTCCTCTATCATTTTCCAAAATATTGCCGGGACCTTTGCCGTCACAGTCTTCCCTGAGATCTCTTCAAGAGGCTTCCCAAGCTTCGGCATCTCAAGCTCATAAGCATGGAGAAGCTGATCTTCGATCTGATATTTTTTTCTCAAAGATTCATTCATCCTGCGGTCACCGTACTTATAATCTCCCAGTATGGGATGTCCCAGCGAAGCAAGGTGTGCGCGGATCTGATGAGTGCGCCCTGTGACCAGATGAACTTTCAAAAGTGTCATGTCCCGGTTACAGGCAACCGGCAGATACTCTGTCTCGATGGGTACTGCGCCGTCATCTTTCCTTTCTCTCAAGATACTGACTTTATGTGCATTTTCATCCCTTCTCAGGTACCCTTTCATATGAGCCGGCTCTGTGATCTTTCCTTTCACTATACAGAGGTAGTATTTTTTTAAAGAACGCTCCCTGAATAATTGTGACATGGCCTGAAGCCCCGCCAGCGTCTTTCCCGCTGCGATGATCCCGCTTGTGTTGCGGTCTAAGCGATTGCAGACGGAAGGTTTAAAAGTCCGAAGCTCCTCTTCCTTCATCTGTCCGCTTTCGATCAGATAATCAATGATATACTCTGTCATTGATACATCGGATGCCTTCGCTTTCTGGGACAGGATGCCGGAAGGTTTATTAAGGAGCAGGATCTGTGAATCCTCATACACGATATCAGGCTCCATGGGCTTGCCGGCCTTTTTCTTCCGGATACCGGATCCGGACTTCACGGCGCCTCCCGCAAATTTTTCAATCGTCTCATCTGACAGAAAAAGCTTTACCTGATCGCCCGGCGCCAGTTTTTCGCTCCCTGCTGCCCGCTTCCCGTTCAGGACAATGTTCTTTTTGCGAAGCATTTTGTAGATGAAACTTCCCGGCGCTTCCTTCAGATATTTTTTTAAAAATTTGTCAAAGCGCTGTCCGGCTTCATTCTTTCCAATCCTGAGTTCTTTCATCTGTTATAATATTCCTGTCCTCTCGTATAACTTTATATCATTTTTACATAGATGTAGCCAGTATGAGCTGACGTATCTTTTTTTCTTTTTTACGGTTATCCGGCTGGTCGATCGTCATAATATTGTTCATTCCCTCCGCTCTCGCAAGGAATGCTTTATAATCATGCAGCACTTTTACAGTAACCTTGTCTACGCAGCTATTATGGAACAGTTCTTTTAGATATCTCGCCGTCTCCGCCTCATCGGTCTTTGGGCTGCTCGTATATCCGAACACCGTGTGACCGGATATGGCGAAGATCTCTACCGGCATGATCTTATCATTTCCCGTAATGATCGTATCACAGACCTTCGTCACAAGCGGCGCCTTTTCCATGATCTCTTTGTATTTATCCGGATCAATACTTTTATGCGGAGCCATGATAAGGAACTCCACCAGCATCTTTGCCGCCGGGAGGCATCCTATGATCGCAACGGCTGTAAGAAGGTTAAGCTTCGTTCCTGTCTGTATATACCCCAGTACAACCAGAGCAATGACAATGCCGAATTCCGCCACTGTCCAGATCAGTAGCTTTGTCTTCTGAGCCTTGATATAACCCGGCTCTCCTTTTTGTATCTTCATCACTTTACTCCTTTTATCTTTCTATGCACAGCCTTCTCATGAGGATTTCATCATAATCATCTATGTAATAATCTGCAAGCTTTCTTTTCTTCTCTCTCTGTATCTCGGAAAAATCATCTTTCACTGCGCAGACTGTCATCCCTGCATTCTTTCCCGCCAGGATCCCCATCGGCACGTCCTCAAACACGAGACAGCGAGAGGGATCTACCTCAAGATCCTCTGCAACAAGAAGATATACGTCCGGCGAAGGCTTCCCGGCGGCGACTTCACAGGACGTCCTGACAGAATCGAACATTGCATCTATGCCTAGCGCCTCAAGCGTATCTACTACAAGCTTTTTCGTATTGCTGGTGGCAATTCCCGTCTTGATCCCGGATGCTTTTATCATATTCAGGAATGCGCCCGCCCCTTTTTTTAACGGAACCTCTGTCACGTATTTTTCATGTGCCATCTGCGTCCACTCTTCCATGATCTCATCTCTTGTCAGTGAAAGCGTGGGGAAAACATCTTTAAAATACTGTGCGACTTCAGTGTAGCTTTTCCCCTCCATTCTCTCGTAAAAATCATCCGGCGCCGTAAGGTCATATTTTTCCAGATATTCATCATCAATTGCCGTCCATACCCACATGGAATCTAACAGCGTCCCGTCAAGATCAAAGATCACCGCATCTATATCCTTTAGCATCTCTGTCATAATTTTTCTAACTCCTCTAACTCTGCATCTGTAAGCTCCCGGTATTCCCCCGGGCTTAACTTTGTATCGAGCACAAGACTTCCCATTCTCTCTCTTTTTAAATAGGTTACTTCCTTACCCGCGGCCTCAAACATCCGCTTCACCTGATGGAACTTCCCCTCATGGATCGTAAGACGGATCTCTGAAAGATCATGTTCCTCATCCGTACTGACGATTTCAAGCCTCGCAGGTCTTGTCCACTCCTTAGTGTCTTCAGTACCGATATTCACACCCTCTGCAAATCTTGCCTGATCTTCCCCGGTCACGATCCCCCGGATCTTCGCAAAGTAACATTTATCCACGTGACGCTTCGGCGATAACAGCCGGTGTGCCAGTCCGCCGTCATTGGTAATAAGAAGAAGTCCTTCCGTATCTTTATCAAGCCTCCCCACCGGAAACAGATCCTTCCGCTTCCGGTCTTTGATCAGCTCGACCACTGTCTGATCGCGGGGATCTTCCGTTGCTGAGACCACCCCTGCCGGCTTATAAAGCATGTAATACTCATACCGACTGTATCCCACAGGTTTCCCGTCAAAGGTCACCTTGCGGGGATTTTTTTCTTGATCCTTCTTCCTGTCCGGATCCATATCGATCTTATATTCCGGCTTTTTTACCACTTCACCGTTCACACTGACTCTTCCCTGTCTGATATATTTTCTCACTTCCTGCCTCGTCCCGGTTCCCATATCAGACAGATATTTATCCAGTCTTATCATCAGCAAAGCCTCCATCCTGGAAGATATTTATTCTTAAGCGTCCCTGATGAGAGCTTCCCCCATCCCAAAGGATAGGAATCCACACACACGAGATACCATCCCTGATCTTTTCTGCCGGTGAGATCTTCTACATCCAGAGTCTCTCCCTTAAGATACCGAAAGATTCTCTCATCCGATGCCGCAAGATCGATCACTTTTTTATATTCTTCCTTTTTCAGACACATAGCGAACGCCTGACTTGGCTCGAACCTGTTCTTTTTAAGCTCACCCAGTAACAGCCCCGTTCTTAAGAAACGGATCCCCTTCACATCCGGAATATCTTCCGGCATATAATAGACTCTCTCCCCATGTATATCCATACGGTCACTGTCAAACTTTGTAGAGACATCTTTAAGAAAGAGTTCAAGATCCTCCGGGAGCTTCCTTTTATTTTTCCGCACAGAAGCCGCAGACATACGCCGCGCAGGATCTCCTTTTTGAAGAAGAGCCAGATAATGCCCTTCCCCTTGCATCTTATGGGGAAATATCCTGACAGAGTCGCGGTACATCTCTTCCTTTGACTGCGTAAACTCAGGCATCCCCTGTGAGAATCCTCCATATCCCTCCATCGGGATCACGCGAAACTCAGGAAAGTTACTGATCAGGTGCTCTATGATCTGCTCATTCTCCCTGCTGTCAAAGGTGCAGGTTGAATATAAAAGCTTTCCGCCCGGTCTCAGCATCCGGGCTGCCTTAAGCACAATGCTTTTCTGAATATTGCTGAAAAACTCCGGTCCGTGTTCTTCCCACGCTTTCACCATCTTCTTATCTTTTCTAAACATCCCCTCACCGGAACAGGGGGCGTCGATCAGTATCTTATCAAAATATTCAGGGAAATAACTCTCAAGCTTTCCCGGCTCTTCGCAAAGTACCAGCACATTTCCAATGCCGAACATTTCAATATTCTTAAGAAGCCCCTTCGCTCTCGAATTACTCAGATCGTTGGCGACCAGCACTCCCTTGCCTTTAAGTTTTGCACCAAGCTCCGTCGCTTTCCCTCCCGGCGCCGCGCATACATCGAGAACCCTGTCTCCCGGCTCGACCGGAAGGCGGCTCGCCGGGGTCATGGCGCTGGGTTCCTGCAGATAATATAGTCCTGCATGATAATAGGGATGCTTCGACGGAACTTCTTTTTCCCCATCATAATAATATCCATTCGCAATCCATGGGATCTTCCGAATCTCAAAAGGGCATATCCTTTCAAATTCTTCCGTCGTTATCTTATTCGTATTCACCCGAAGTCCATAATATCTCGGTTCATCATAACAGGCAATATAATCCGGAAACTCATCTTTTAAGAGTCTCTTCATCTTCTCTTCAAATAACCGTGGCAGTTTCATGCCCTTCCTCCATTTACCCTGTATTCGTCAAAATAAAATACATCTTTCAAAATGCTGTGGAAAACACCATGTTATGAGATTATATCATATTCCGAGCCATATCTCTAGGAGTATGAATACTTTAATTTATGATTTTCCAAATATTTAAGTAAATAATAAGGATTCACACTAATTTCTTCTCCGCCTTCGTAAAAATAAATCCCCAGATGAAGATGCACATCAAACTTTCCGGTTGTTCCTTCCTCCCCATATCCGGAATCCCCCATATATCCTAATAATTCTCCGGCATTTACACGATCTCCTTCTTTTATATTTGAATAAGAGTCAAGATGAGCGTAGTAGTAATAAGTACCACTGTCTGTTGTGATCCCTATCCGGTACCCGCCTTTTTCCAGCCAGCCGAGATTTGTGATCACGCCGTCAGTGATACTGACAACCGGGTACAGCCCCCTTTGATTCTCAGATGCCATAACGTCCGTCCCTTCATGCCCCCGCTTCCCGCCATAAGTGCGTTCTCCCATCCACGTATTCACATAGGAAGTCCTGAGCGAAGAATTGACGGAGGACTCCGGCACCGGGAAATAAACGGCCTCATTTTCCACCTGTTTGAGATAACGCCGGCACTGCTCCGACAACAGGCTCTCTCTTTCTCTCATTTCGTCCGAAAAAAACTCATTGCGAAAATCCTCATCTGTTATGCTTTTTTTACTCTCTGTATTCCTCTCACTGTCCCGAAGCATTTTCCCCGTTCCTGTCACAGTAAATAATGCAAGCGCTGCGATCAATATAAGGCTCCTGCCCAAAAAGCGATCGTACATATCCCGATATGTATCCTTTTACCCTTTTTTGAACTATATGAAAAAGGGCCCGTCCCATATTCACGAGGCTGGTCCTTTCTACTTTCTTATCTTCTTTACTTTAATGCTTTTAGTGTTGCCTTCAGATAATTCCACGTACGCTCTGTTGACGCGATATCTAGCTTTTCATTGTAAGAATGGATATCCAGCAGGTTCGGTCCCATAGAAACGCAGTCAAGATCCGGCCTCTTCCCGAGGAACAATCCGCATTCGAGTCCTACATGAACCGCTGATACCATCGGCTTTTCTCCGTACAGCTCTTCATATGTCTCTTCCATCACCTTGCGAAGCTTTGAATCCGGATCATACTGCCATGCCGGATACTGGCTTGTGATCTTTGTCTCAGCCCCTACAAGCTTTGCGATCTGCTCAAGCTGGATGCGTATCATCTGTTTCTGACTTTCTACAGAACTTCTGATCAGATATGCTGTTTTTACATACTCTTCCGTTGTCTCAATTGCGCCGATGTTAAGAGAACTCTCAACCAGCCCCTCGATCTTGCGGCTCATGCCCTGTACTCCCTGCGGGCTTACGAGCAGATATGTAACTATTTTGTCAGTACTTGCCTTATCACATGCCCTGGCGCTTACGCCTTCTTTCTCCTCCGCTTTCACACAAAGCTTCGGCTCATCTCCTGAAAATTCTCCGTCCCATATGCACTTCATCTCTTCTGCTGCTTCTGTGACTTTCTGTACGTTCTCAGGGGAGACTAGGATCGTCGTCACATTCTTCATCGGGATGACATTATCCTTATCGCCGCCCTGGATATTCACAAGATAAAATTCACACATTTCGCTGATCCTGTAGAGAAGACGTCCCATCATCTTATGTGCATTTCCGCGCTGCTTATCGATCTCCGAACCGGAATGTCCTCCTGAAAGTCCACTGATCTCAAGCGTGATCTCGCTGCCCCTTCTCTCCTCTCTTGCAACCGGAATCTCTGTTACAAGGCTGATCCCTCCTGCACATCCTGCAGTAAGGATCCCCTCTTTCTCAGAGTCGATATTGATCAGCTTATGTCCCTTTAACCCGGACAGATCGATCGCATTGGCGCCGCCCATGCCTGTCTCTTCATCTACTGTAAAAACCGCTTCGATCGGCGGATGAGGAATGTCGTCACTGTCAAGCAGAGCCATAGCCATAGCAACCGCAATCCCGTCATCTCCTCCGAGAGTTGTATCTTTCGCCTTTACGTATCCATCCTCTATGTACAAGTCAAGAGGATCCTTTTTAAAGTCGTGATTGGAATCTAATGTCTTCTCACACACCATATCAATGTGACCCTGAAGGATCACAGGTTCACTGTTTTCATATCCTTCTGTGCCCGGCTTTTTAATGATTACATCATTCGTCTCGTCCTGAGTTACTTCCAATCCTCTCTGTTTTGCAAATTCCACGCAATAATCGCTGATTTCCTTTGTGTTGAAGGTGCCGTGCGGGATCTGACAAAGTTCTTCAAAAAACTGAAAGACTTTTTTAGGTTCAAGATTTTCTAATACTGCCATAGCGTTTCCCTCTTTCCATTATCGTTTTGTATGATTTTGTATCATTTCTAATGTTTATTATGCGGCGCAATTCATAAAAAATCAATTGATTCCATACAATATTTAAATAAATTTAACAGATTTTATAAATAATGAAAAAAATAATTTATTCTTTCCTTATCATTTTCATATTTATACTGATGCTTCTCTGTCCGGAACCGGTGTTTTCCGGTGCAGGGAAAGGGCTTCTTTTATGGTTTAATACTGTCCTTCCCACACTGTTTCCCTTCATCCTTATCTGCAATCTCATGGTTCAGACCGGGACGGTATCTTGCATTCTCGCGATAACTCGTCCATTGTTTTGCAGGTTTTTCGGCGTGTCTTCATTTGGCTCCTTCGCCGTATTATCCGGATTTTTATGCGGATATCCCATGGGCGCCAAAGTAACGGCGGATCTATATGCGAGAAGTTTAATATCACAGGAAGAAGCAGCCTATCTTCTCTCATTTTGCAATAATACAAGTCCTATGTTCATATTAAGTTTTCTTGTCATGCAAAATCTTGATGACGACAGTTTGAGACTGCCCGCGCTTATCATTCTGTGGCTGTCTCCAATGATATGCAGCTTTCTTTTCCGCAGAAAGCATGGCTCATTTGACCGCATGAAATCCACAGGCAGCGATCATTCGAGAGTTTTTCCGGATATTTTTGACTCAAATACTTTCCACAACCCTGATGCTCTCGATGATGCCATCTCCGATGCTTTAGGATCCATTACAAAGATCGGCGCTTATATTATGATATTTTCCATCCTCACTGAGCTTGCGTATCTTCTTCCCTTGCCGGAGACTCCCCTTGGTCTGACTCTCCTTGCAAGTCTTGAAATTACGAACGGGATCGTCCTGCTGTGCCATTCCACTCTTCCAAGGGATGTCCTGTACATCCTGTGTATGGCGCAGACTTCTTTCGGGGGACTGTGTGCCGTTGCGCAGACAAATTCCATGATAAAAGATACCGGGCTTTCCATCTTTCCTTACATACAAAAAAAACTGATCACCGCATTGGTGACCAGTCTGCTGGCGTTCGCCTATCTGTATTTCTTCTGATCCCTGTGGCATCTGACAGCGCCGGACGCCGGTCTACATCTCCTCCGGTCCGAAATCAAAATCCGGTCCGCTCTCAGCGCCATCGTAATTTTCTCCGGAATCCCTCGGTGGCTGCGTTGGAATCTCAAGTTCGGAACGATTATTGTGGACCATGTCGTAACACTCCTGCAGAGAATTCACAAGTCCGTCATACTTCGTTGTATAGCTGTCCAGCGTATGTCCGATAATACTCTCTGCGTTAGCAAGAAGGTCATCTGTGTACTGGATCGCGCCAATCCGGATCTCATTCGCATCACTGGTGGCATTGTCCAAAATCTGCTGTGCCTGCTCTGTTGCCGCTGTAACAATCTCATTCGCCTGTGCATACGCCTGCTGCATGATCTCATGTTCGCTTACAAGCTCGTTCGTATGGATCTGCGCCTCCTCGATCATGCTGTCCGCCTTTGCCTGTGCGTCGGCAAGGATTGCATCCTTGTTGGCAATGATTTTCTGATATCTTTTGATCTCGTCCGGAGTCTTCATGCGAAGTTCCCGAAGAAGCTCATCCATCTGATCTTTATTCACAATAATCTTAGATGTGGATAGTGGTTGGAATTTACAACTGTCAATATACTCCTCGATTTCTTCAATGATCTGTTCAATACGACTGCTCATTATTGTGTACTCTCCTTCTCTATTATTTTCTTTTGTATGTTCCGTATAACGATCCCGGGCACAAACTGTGAGATATCACCGCCGAAATATGCCACTTCCTTTACAACAGTAGAACTCAAATATGCATACTCAAGGCTTGTCGTCATAAATACAGTCTCAATCTTCGGCGACAGCTTCTGGTTCGTCTGCGCCATCTTAAGTTCATTCTCGAAATCTGTGATCGCCCTTAAACCGCGGATTACCATACCGGCATCCATCTTTGCGGCAAAATCTATCAATAATCCCTCAAAAGGGACTGCTTTCACGTTCGACAGGTCTTTTGTCACTTCTTCTAACATTTTAACACGTTCTTCTATGGAAAACAACGGGGTTTTTGCGTTATTATTCAATACTCCGACAATTAATTCATCCACAAGCGACGCTGCCCTCTTAATAATATCCAAATGTCCGTAAGTAACCGGGTCAAAACTTCCCGGATAAACTGCTCTTAACATAGTCTTCTCCTTATCCCGCATACGATCTCTGGCTTTTTGTTTCTATCTTCTGTCTGTATCTGTCTTTTCCAGAAAAACATGCTTATTCGTCTTGTAGATCTTGTTCTTTACCAGAGAGTATCCAAGCGACTCAACGTAATCAAATTCCGTATCAAGCGATGCTTCTACGATCACGATCCCATCCTCGTCCATCAGCGTAGAATCAGCCAGATATTCAAGCGCTCTTTTTTCCAGTTCCCTGTCATAAGGCGGATCCATAAAGATATAGTCAAAGCTTTCCCCGCCTTCCATATGAGACAGCGCGTCGATCACATCCATCTGCATAGTGACCGCTCGTTTGGAAAGCTTCGTATGGGAAAGATTCTCTTTGATACACGCCATCGCTTTTGGATCCTTCTCCACGAACACCGCTTTCTTCGCACCTCTGCTGAGCGCCTCGATCCCAATGGCGCCGCTCCCCGAAAAAAGGTCCAAAAAGGTACTGTCATACAATCCATGGGCAATCATATTAAATAACGTCTCTTTGATGCGGTCCGTAGTAGGTCTTGTCTTAGGCCCGTCCAGTGTTTTCAGTTGTAATCTCCTCGCGCTTCCGGCAATTACCCGCATAAAACCCTCCAATAATACATTTGTCCCGTCCATTATAAAATAGAAGTGTAAAAATTGTCAATCAAAGACGCAAAAAAAGCATCCGGCAGGCTTATCTGTCGCCCACCGGATGTTCTTCTCTTACTGCCAGGCTTATTTGCCAGCCATCTGCTTTTCCTGCTGTTCAATCATCTTTTTTACCATATATCCGCCTACAGATCCGTTCTGTCTGGATGTCAGGTCTCCGTTGTATCCGTCTGATAACGGTACTCCAAGTTCGCTTGCAACCTCGTATTTGAATTTGTCAAGTGCGCCTTTGGCTTCTGGTACTGCCGTCCTGTTAGATGAACGATTTGCCATTTTCATTTCCTCCTTTTAGTAACTATTATCTGATGCTTTTGTAACCTTTTATTTTGTTACAACCATAGTATATGGAGGATTTACAATATTACACTGGCAGTTTTTTCGTTCTTTTCCATTTTTTGTATCAAATCCTGATTGTTTTTTAAGAGCCACCGGGCAGCCTCTGAAGCATTTTTAAGAATCTGTGCATCCTGATAGATATCGCCCAGTTTAAAATCCATCATGCCGCTCTGCCGGATCCCAAACAAATCTCCCGGTCCCCGGAGCTTTAAATCCTCATTGGCAATTTCAAAGCCGTCATTAGTTTTGTTCAGAATCTCCAGCCGCTTCTTAGCCTCTCTCGTTTTTGATCCGCTCATAAAGATGCAATAGGACTGATAACGGCCTCTGCCCACGCGGCCTCTAAGCTGGTGAAGCTGTGCAAGACCGAAACGCTCCGCATTCTCCACCA
>CAZNXL010000013.1:0-15845 GCA_964577075.1 uncultured Dorea sp.
TTCCCTTAAAATCAAGGTTTTGGAACTAAAAATGGGTAGTAGATTTGACACTACCAGTGCAAAATAGGAGGAATAGAAGATGAGAGAAGTAGACGCAAGAGGTCTTTCCTGTCCGGAACCAGTTATGTTGACGGCGGAAGCCCTGAAAAATGCAGATGGACCGGTCAAGGTATTAGTAAGCGAGCCTCATCAGAAGACGAATGTCGAGAAGCTTGCAAAGGATCGCGGGAAAAAGACAACTGTTTCAGAAATCAGTACAGGATTTGAGATTATAATTGAATAATCAATTATAAATTATTTGATGGAAGAAAAAAGACTGTCGGACTTGATGTCCGGCAGTCTTTGCGTTATACTAAGCCTTGTTAGCGGGAAACAAAAGAGGAGGAGCAATATGGCCAATTTTTTATATATCTTAGTTCGGATGATCGCGGCTCTTCATGATGCGATCATGACATGGAATGACAGCTGTGAAACGGTACTGTCGGATAAGGAACTGCACTTTATTGTGATCGGCCTCATTGGTATGGGGATGCTCTTTATTATCTATCCGTTGTTTAAACTCCTGAGTGAGAATCATGTGTTGGTGATCGCATGGATTTACGTATTTACGGTGATTATCGTAATCGTATTCGCGATTGAGATCGGACAGGGGCTTACGGGAACCGGAACGATGGATTTTGATGATGTCGTTGCCGGGGTTGCCGGATTTATGGTAATGTTCCTGGTCTTTGCCGTAGTTCGCGCCATCATACGGGGGATAGGAAAGCTGATCAGATATATATTGGACTGAAGAGATGATTATCAGGATATGAAAGGGGCGAATACCGATATGGCATCCGCCCAATTGTATATAATATATTACTTCCCGAGGAAATAGCAGGAAAAGGCTTGCTGATTCATATAATAAGTGTTCTCTATCAGATAGCCGTCAGAGTCTTTTTGCATAACAAATAATGCGGTTCCGTCTGAGAAAGTGTCTCCCGGCATAAGACTGACATCATCAGGGATATGGGAAATATCATATACCGCTGAAAGATCAGAGGAAGACTCATCCTCATCGGTGGAAATATAATCTTCACCACTCATTGTGCGGATATAAAAACTCATATCGGCAAATGTAATTCCGGACTCCGTCTGTGGAAAATCCTCCGGAAACATAACTTCGTATCTGATAATGCGGTATTCTAAATTCTCCTGGCTGAGCGGTTGAATTTTTTCCACATGATCAGATTGATTGTATGTCTGTATGACAGAATCGACAGTAGAGGGATCCCTTATGATATCCGTGATGCGCAGATAGACTGTATGGTAGTCATGATCTGCACGGCTGTATCGCCTGGTCTCCACCCAGTCACCAATGTTGGCGGGGGATGCGACAGAAGCAGCGACAGTCAGGGCGGAAGGATCAGGGGATTCCTTTTCACCGTCATCAGAAGTCTCTTTTTTACCCTTTTTACTGACATTGGCGATATTTGTGTTTTTTTGTTGAAGCGTCTCTTCAGTTTTCTGCCTGCCGCATGCGGAAAGTATAAATATCATGAGATAGACGAGAATAAACGATACTCTTTTTTTCATCTTTTACCTCCTGTACTCACGGTTCATTATTAATAATATACCATGAATCAGGAGTCTTTTCAATATTCACCAAACCAGGTATTGTATAAGGTTTATAGGAGGGGCTTAAAGGTATTGAGTTAATAATAAAATCAAACGGGCAATTTTGGCTTATCGACTTATACCTCTTTCTGTGCTATGATAATGAATGAATTATGATAGGCAACAGAAAGAGGTATTTTCTATGGAAGATATATTAGAAAATAAATCAATTAAACATAAAAAACATATATGCATCGGGATCCTCGCTCATGTGGACGCGGGAAAAACAACGCTGTCAGAAAGCATTTTGTATCTGACAGGAAATATAAGAAAACCCGGACGTGTAGATCATGGTGATGCGTTTTTGGATACCTACGAGCTGGAAAAAAGTCGGGGCATTACGATATTTTCCAAACAGGCAGTCTTTGACTTAGGAGACATCAGGGTAACGCTTCTCGACACGCCGGGGCATGTGGATTTTTCTGCGGAGATGGAACGCACGCTCCGGGTTTTGGACTATGCGATCCTTGTAATTAACGGCGCCGATGGGATACAGGGACATACCCGCACGTTATGGAAGCTTCTTCACTCCTATCATGTGCCGGCATTTTTGTTTGTCAACAAGATGGATCAGGTCGGAACGGACCGGGACAGGCTTTTAGAAGAATTAAGGCAAAGTCTGGATGAAGGCTGTGTTGCGTTTGATGAGGGCAGGACGGAAGAATTTTATGAGAGCCTTGCCATGTGCGACGAGAGCGCCATGGAAGAATATTTGCAGAGCGAAGAGATCAGGGGAGAGACTATCGCTTCCATGATTGCAGAGCGAAAGGTATTTCCGTGTTATTTTGGTTCTGCGTTAAAAGTTGAGGGTGTACAGGAATTTTTAGACGATATAAAAATATATATACAGGCTTTTTACTCAGAAAAGGATAAAAAAGACGGGGATAGATTCGGCGCAAGGGTCTTTAAGATTTCCAGAGATTCGCAGGGGAACCGTCTCACACATATGAAAATAACGAGCGGGACTTTAAAAGTAAAGGATGTCCTTGTTGATGAGGAAAAGGTGAATCAGATCCGCATTTATTCCGGAGATAAATTTGAGACAGTACAGGAAGCGTCAAGCGGTATGGTCTGTGCTGCTGCCGGACCCAATCACACCTATGCCGGAGAGGGACTGGGGATAGAAAAAGAAGCGAAAAAGCCGGTCTTAGAGCCGGTACTAAACTACCAGATCAAGCTTCCCGAAGGCTGTGATATACATAAGATGCTTGGCAACTTGCGGCAGCTTGAAGAGGAAGACCCGGAACTTCGCATTGTCTGGAACGAAGAACCTGGTGAGATTCATGTAAGGCTGATGGGCGAGGTACAGACTCAGATTTTACAGAGCCTTATCAAGAAACGTTTTGGAGTTGAAGTGGAATTTGGAACAGGTAATATTGTATACAAGGAGACGATCAAAGGAATCGTAGAGGGCGTGGGACATTTTGAGCCGCTGAGACATTATGCGGAGGTTCACTTGATCATGGAGCCGGGAGAAACCGGAAGCGGACTTGTGTTTGACAGTACATGCAGTGAAGATGTACTGGATAACAACTGGCAGAGGCTGATCCTGACGCATTTGATGGAAAAGACGCACAGAGGGGTGCTGACAGGCTCGGCGATTACGGATATGAAGATTACACTGGCAGCAGGGCGGGCGCACTTAAAGCACACGGAAGGCGGGGATTTCAGACAGTCAACTTACCGGGCGGTGCGTCAGGGACTTATGCAGGCAGAAAATGTCTTGCTGGAGCCATATTATACATTTCGTCTGGAGGTCCCAACCGGGATGATCGGACGGGCAATGACAGATATCCAGCGGATGTACGGCGAATCAGCTTCTCCGGAGACAGAAGGAGAGATGTCAGTACTTACCGGCAGCGCGCCCGTGGCAGCTATGCGGGATTATCAGAGAGAGGTTGCCGGATATACAAAGGGAAGAGGAAGGCTGTCCCTGGAACTAAAGGGATACGCGCCATGCCATAACTCGGAAGAGGTTATAGAGGCGATCGGGTATGATCCGAATCGAGATACGCAGAACCCGGCAGGTTCCGTGTTCTGCGCACATGGTGCAGGATTTCATGTACCCTGGGATAAAGTGCCGGAGTATATGCATATTGAGAGTCAGTTAAAGAAGAAGGAAGACAGGAATGCAAGGCCGGAGGGTAAGACTCCGGTTGAAAAAAAAGCTCCCCAGACGCCTTCCTGGAATGAAAAGGAAGAAAAGGAATTAGAAGAAATATTTATCCGTACCTATGGAAAATATGAAACGAAGCCAGGGAATCTGTCAAAAACCGTCTCTGCACCATCAGAAAAGTACCGGAAAAAGAAAGATGCGCTATTAACCGAATATCTTCTTGTGGATGGTTATAATGTTATCTTTGCATGGGATGAGCTGAAAGCGTTAGCAGAGGATAATATTGAGTCAGCAAGGGGCAGGCTTATGGATATTCTCTGCAATTATCAGGGATTTAAAAAATGTGTTGTAATTCTGGTATTTGATGCTTACAGGGTAGAAGGATATACCCTGGAAATACAGAAGTATCACAATATCCACGTTGTGTATACAAAGGAAGCCGAGACTGCGGATCAGTATATTGAGAAGGTTGTCCATGAGATTGGAAGAAAATATCATGTGACAGTCGTAACTTCTGACGGAGTGGAGCAGGTAGTGACGCTTGGACAGGGAGGGACACTGATCTCAGCGAGAGAATTTTACGAGGAAATTGAGATCGTAAGACATCAGATTCAGGAAGAATACAATCTACGAAGAGAAAAAGGGAAAAATTATCTTTTTGATTCCATGGATGAAAGTCTGGCACGGGAAATGGAAGAAGTCAGACTGGGGAGAAAGAAGATCGGAGGAAACCAATGATATATCTGCTTCCTGTATTGTCCGGTATTTTGTGGGGGTCTGTCGGCATTTTCGTAAGGATACTGACAGAGATTGGAATGGATAGCTATACCATTGCGTCATCCAGATTAATGGTTGCTGCGTGCGTTATGGCAGTGGTGATATTTTTTTATAATAAAGCGCTGTTTCGCATTAAAATAAGAGATATCTGGGTATTTGCCGCGGGCGGCGTGCCAGGAATGCTTGGAGTACTGTTAGCGTATAACGAATCGGTGAAACAGGTAACGCTGTCCCTGGCAGCGGTGCTTCTTAGTATGTCACCGATCTTTGTGCTGATATTGGCGGCGATTTTTTTCAAAGAGAAAATTACAGGGAAAAAGCTTGGCTGTATGCTGCTGGCGCTTACAGGCTGCATCCTGGTAAGCGGAGTTCTTGAGAGTGATTCCGGTATGCAGTGGACCGTTGGGGGAATTGGCTTTGGCGTCTTAGCCGCAGTATGTTACGCACTTTACAGTCTGATCAGTAAAGTTGCTGTGAAAAAAGGATACCATGCGTTCACAATGACCTTTTATTGTATGGCAATTATCGCAATCGTGCTGATACCTGTCACAGATTGGGAATGCCTCGGACGAATCACAGCAGATGGCGGGGTGAAGATGGTAATATTTCTGCTTTTACATGCAGTATGTGCCTCAGTGTGTCCCTATGTCTTCTATACATTAGCGCTAAATTACATGGAAGCGGGAAAAGCTTCGATATTAGCGGCGGGAGAACCGGTAGCCGCCATGATCTTCGGCTTTGTGTTCTTTGCAGAAAGACCGACCTTTCTTGCGATTATGGGATTGGTATGTACAACAGCGGCATTGATTATCTTTAGCAAGCCGGAGAATTGAGATGGAGGAAGAAAGAATCGAAACGATTATATAAAAAGTATGGTAAAATAAAGTACCGAATCTAAAAAAGAAAATGGAAAAATAAATGAGCATGGGAAACCCGGTGATCAGCTGCCTCCGGAGAGGCTTATCGAACAATTAGCCTGTAACCGGCAGGATTTCAGGCGCCAATCGGAGATCACCCAGACGAAACGAAAGGAGAATAAGAAAGATGGCAAGCAGTTTATGGGGCGGAAGATTTGAAAAAGAGATGGACGACATCGTAAAACAGTTCAATGCTTCTATTGGATTTGATCAGAGGATGTACAATGACGATATCGATGGAAGTATTGCTCATGTAATGATGCTCGGTGAGCAGGGGATCGTATCCATGGAAGAAAAGGATGCAATCATCGCAGGACTCGAAAGCATCCGCAAGGATATAGAAAGCGGCGAGATCGTATTCAGTGTGGAGGATGAAGATATCCATATGGGTATCGAAAGCAGACTGATTAAGCGGATCGGAGATGTGGGAAAGAAGCTCCACACAGCAAGAAGCCGGAACGATCAGTGTCAGGTAGACGGAAGATTGTACGTAAGAAGAGAGATCAAAGAGATGATGGAACGCCTCACCTGTCTGGAGTCCGTAATCTTAGAGAAGGCAGAGAAATATGCAGATGAGATTACAATCGGATTTACCCATCTGCAGCATGCACAGCCGATTACGATCGGATTTGTATTCATGGCATATTTTCAGATGTTTAAGCGGGATTTGCAGAGACTTGAAGATACATACGACAGAATGAATGATTGTCCGTTAGGAGCATGTGCTCTGGCAGGAACGACACTCCCGATCAATCGTCACAGAACGGCTGAGCTTCTCGGCTTTACAGCGCCGACTGAAAATGCTATGGATAGTGTCAGCGACCGTGATTACAGTATTGAGCTTTTAAGCGATGCGGCGATTTCCATGATGCACCTGTCAAGATGGGCAGAGGAGTTTACATGGTGGAATACTTCAGAGTTTTCCTATATTGCCATTGATGACAGTTTCTGCACAGGAAGCAGTATCATGCCGCAGAAGAAGAATCCGGATATGGCGGAGCTCCTTCGAGGTAAGGTAGGGCGTGTGTATGGTGATCTGATGCAGCTTCTCACAGTTATGAAAGGGACACCGTTAGCTTATAACAAAGATTTCCAGGAAGATAAGGAAAGCTTATTTGACGCAATTGATACATGGAAGGCAAGTATTACTATTTTTGCAAAAATGTTAGAAAACACAGAATTTAGAGTGGATCAGCTTCAGAAACAGATGGGCAAGGGCTTCTTAAACGCAACAGATATTGCAGAACATTTTGCCAGGCAGGGGATCCCGTTCAGAGAGGCTCACTCCATCGTAGGACGTATGGTAAAAATGTGTGAGAACAATGATTGTGATTTTGAAGATTTAACAGATGAACAGCTTCAGGAGATCGACGAGAGAGTTACAAAGGAGACGTTGGGAGACATCAGTATTCCGGCTTGCGTAGAGGCCAGAGTTTCCTACGGCGGAACAGCGCCGTCTGAAGTCAGAAGACAGATTGCTAAAGAGAAGGAATGGTTAAATAGTTTTCAGATCTAAGAGAGTGAGACGAGCAATTATCATTACAAGGGCATATCAGAATTACAGGACAAGTGGCGGAAAACGTTTCGTTGCGGCTGATATTGGTATTGAAAGTGAAGTTTGGAGTAAAAAGTAATAGTAAATTTGATATAGGTATTTCAAAAATGATTATCAAGATGGCATGGCCGGCGATGTTAGAGCAGCTTCTTGCCTGTATGGCATCGCTGGTCGATACCGCTATGGTTGGATCCCTGGGAACAATAGCCACAGCGGCCGTTGCTGTAAATATTTCTTTTATCCTGGTAAGCAATGGATTGATGGGGGCACTAAGTACAGGTTTTTCTTATATGATTGCACGTTCGGCAGGCGAGCAGAATGCCAGAAAGACGAGAAGCCTTGGACATCAGTCTATTACGTGTTCTGTGTGTATTGGAACACTCCTTTTTATTGTGATTCTATGTCTGCATCAAAAGCTTCCGGTATGGATGGGAGCGGCAGATGACGTAGTTCCGTACGCCAGAGAGTATCTTCGGCTGATCGGGTATGGCATGATCGCACAGACCTTAGCAGTTGTGCTGTCATCAAATTACAGATCAACAGGTAATACGAGACTGCCGTTGATACTTAGCATTATCAGTAATGTAGGAAATATCGTCGGTAACTTTTTGTTGATTTATCCGACAAGGAATCTTTCGATCGGGGAGATGAATGTACATATCTGGGGAGCCGGAATGGGAACAAAAGGAGCGGCAATAGCTACTTGTGCGTCACAGTTTTTACTGGCGTTTATGCTGCTTGCTTCTATGCAGACACAAAAATCCCCATTTAAACTTTCCTTAAGGATGAGTGAATATATTGCGAGAAAAAGCACACTCTGCACTTTAAAAAGAATCAGTATCCCGGTATTATTTGAACGCTGGACACTGAGTTTTGGACAGGTATTTTTGATAGCTATGATATCCTCGCTTGGGACAGTTGCATTGTCTGCGCATTATCTTACAGCTCAGATAGAAGGAATTTTGTATATGCCGGCATATGGCATGTCTTATACGGCAACGGCATTGATCGGACAGGCGTTAGGAGCCAAAAGAAAAGATCTGGCTAAGAATTATATGAAATATATTTGCTTTTGGAGTATTATTTTCATAGAGCTTTTTTGCATCCCGGTGGCATGTGGCTCTCATCTGATTATGAAGCTGTTCAGCAGCGCTTCGGATGTGGTGGCGCTGGGCACAAAGACATTGTTTATAGCCGCTGTGACAGAGCTTTTCTTTTCACTTTTTGTAGTTTCCAGCGGGATTTTTAGAGGAGCGGGAGATGTGAAATTTTCATTTCTCGTTAGCCTGATCGGTATGTGGGGAATGAGGATTGGCATGGTATGGATGACTATCCATGTTCTGCATCTGGGCATTGTCAGTGTCTGGATTGTCATGGGAATTGATTGCATGGTTAGGACGATTTTGTGCATCATAAGATTTCAAAGTGGAAAATGGCTCACTTAGGGGTATTGATCCATTGCGGAGATAAAGACAGGATCGCGTCGGAGCGTGAGCGATGGAATGACGAATCAAATACCTTGTGTATCCAGCCGGGAATCGATTATAACACCTTGATCCGGAGCATAACCGGAGAAGGTGATTATATACATATTAAGCATGAAAAGAAAAGGAGAATAAAGAAATGGCAACTAATATCAGAGGAAGAAATTATTTGAAACTGTTAGATTATTCATCAAAGGAGATCCGTTATCTTCTTGATCTGGCAAAGAACTTTAAGAATATGAAGAGAGCAGGAGTGCCGCACAAATATCTGGAAGGAAAGAACATCGTACTTTTATTCGAGAAGACATCTACCAGGACACGCTGCTCTTTTGAAGTAGCAGGAATGGATCTCGGAATGGGCGTAACATATCTTGATCCGGGCAGCAGCCAGATGGGAAAGAAAGAGAGTATCGCAGATACGGCAAGAGTATTGGGAAGAATGTACGATGGAATTGAGTACAGAGGTTTCAGTCAGGAGTTAGTAGAAGAGTTGGCAAAGTATGCAGGTGTTCCGGTATGGAACGGACTGACAGATCAGTTCCATCCGACACAGATGTTAGCGGATCTTCTGACAATTGAAGAGAATTTTGGAAGATTAAAAGGATTAAACTTCACATACATGGGTGATGCAAGAAACAACATGGGAAACTCTCTTATGATCGCATGTGCAAAGATGGGACTTAACTTTACAGCATGTGCACCGCAGGAACTTTTCCCGGAAGATTCGTTAGTTGAGACGGCCAGGGGAATTGCGGCAGAGAACGGATGCACGGTGCGTCTGACAGAAGATGTAGAAGAAGGCGCAAAAAATGCTGATGTTATCTATACAGATATCTGGGTATCCATGGGAGAGCCGGATGAAGTATGGGAGACAAGAATTAACTTACTTAAGAAATATCAGGTAAATACTGATGTGATGAAGCTTGCCAAAGATACAGCCATCTTTATGCACTGTCTGCCTTCTTTCCATGATACTAATACAACGATCGGCGCACAGATCGCGGAAAAGTTCGGTCTTAACGAGATGGAAGTTACCAATGAAGTGTTCGAGTCAAAACAATCTGTAGTATTTGACGAGGCAGAGAATCGTATGCATACGATCAAAGCAGTTGTCTATGCAACACTTTGCTAAAAAATTATAAAATAATCAGTTTCCGGAAGGAGTTCGCAAGCCTAAACAGGGAGGAAACTATGGAATTACAACAGATTTTAGAGAACGTCGAAAAAGGGATCTTATCCACACAGGATGCGAAACAGATGATTGAACATCAGTATTATGTGGAGATGGAGTATGCAAAACTGGATACGAACCGGAAAAAAAGAACGGGTTTTCCGGAGGTGGTATATTGCAGTAATAAAGAGGACAAATATCTTTTAAATATTTTCCGGAGGTTATACATAGAAGAAGGCGAAGTGCTTGGTACGAGAGCCACAGAGGAACAGTATGAAATGTTAAAACAGAGTCTTTCGGCCGTGGCATACGATCCGGTCTCGAGACTTTTGAAAATAGAAAAAAAAGACAAGAAAAGAGTCGGGGAAGTAGCAGTCTGCTGTGCAGGGACAGCGGATATCCCGGTGGCGGAAGAAGCGGCGCAATCAGCAGAATTTTTCGGGACAAAGGTAGAGAGGATCTATGATGTGGGAGTCAGCGGGATCCACAGACTGTTTTCCAGGATGGAACAGATTCAGAGCGCAAATTGTGTTATCGCTGTTGCCGGCATGGAAGGAGCGCTGGCAAGCGTCCTTGGAGGGCTGGTGAGCAATCCGGTGATCGCAGTGCCCACATCGGTGGGATATGGAGCAAGTATGAATGGTTTGTCGGCGTTACTTACAATGATCAATTCCTGTGCGAATGGAATAGCCGTTGTCAATATTGATAACGGATTCGGAGCAGGGTATATGGCAACTCAGATCAACCGCCTTGCAATACAAAAATAATTGACTGTTATAAATATGTGAATATAAATAAAAGGGGGATCCTGATAACGCGATCATGCCGGTAATCCCGGACGCCACAATGTCCTATGGGATGTATGGATTTGTACGGTCGGTTACAGATCCTCCAAATTAATATCTCTCGGAGTATCCATATGCTTCAGCGTAATCTCATAGATATGCTGAGTATCTCCGGCTTTCATAGCCTCAAGGATAGCAAGGTGTTCATTATAGGTATCCTGCATACGACCCTTATGCGCCAGTGACAATTCAGCTAATTTGCGCATCCGGTACATAAATGTAGCGAAGATGGAAGAGAATTGTTCGTTTTCAGGGAAATAGATAATTTTTGTATGAAATTCAAAATCAAATTCACTAAACTCTTTAATGGATTGAGTAGTATCGAGGATCTCCTTTAATTCTTCCATGATCCACCCCAATTCTTTAAAAAGCCGTTTTGCCTTTCTTGTATTGGACTCTTGCGCGATTCGGAAAGTGCAGTAGCACTCCAGTGCAGAACGAACCTGGAATGTTTCATCCACATCCTTTTTCGTTAACTGATGGATGCGGAACCCCTTGCTTGGAATAATATCAATATACCCCTCCTGTGCGAGACGATGGATCGCATCGCGAAGAGGAGTCCTCGAGATACCAAGTTCCTTTGAAAGCTTTGTCTCAGAATATATTTTTTGGTAAGTAAGATCATTATTGACGATCAAGTTTTTTAAATGCTGAAATGCCTGCTCATTTAATGGTGTCATACAATCTCCTTATGTAATAAATATTTTTTTAACAAAAAACAGGACAAAAAGTCTGGTTTTTCCTTTAAGTATCATACAACAATCTTCAAAAACGGTCAACAGAAAGAGAAGACAAGCGGAAAAATAAAGAATTAAATTTTGTGCATATGTGTTAAAAATATAACGATATATAATTAACAAAATAGTGAAGTTGCACAAAATCATCAGGCAAAAACTGTTAAAATAGGAGAAAGGAAAATAACCTCTTGACCGGTATACCGGTATGTAGTAAAGTAAACATAGGAGTTGAAATAACAAACAGATTATTTCAAAAAGGAACAAAAATAAACACAAAGAAAGGAAGTAAAAAAATGAAAGTAGGATTTATCGGACTTGGGATCATGGGAAGACCAATGGCAAAGAACATGCTGAAAGCAGGTGTTGAACTTTTAGTTTCTGACCTTAATAAGGAGGCGGTTGCCGACGTCGTTGCAGCAGGAGCTGCGGAAGCCACTTATGCAGAAATCGGCGAGCAGTGTGAGAGAGTGATTATTATGGTTCCAAGCGGAGCGATTTCCAAATCAATCCTTTTCGGAGAAGGCGGAGTTGCTTCTACGATTAAGGCCGGAAGTGTTGTATGTGACATGAGTTCCGTGACGCCTGTTGAATCTCAGGAATGCTACAATGGATTGAAGGAAAAAGGCGTTGGATTCGTGGATGCACCTGTATCCGGCGGAGAGCCGGGAGCGGTTGCCGGAACACTAGCGATCATGGCTGGCGGAGATCAGGAAGATTTTGACGCGATGAAGGAATATTTTGACATTCTTGGTTCTTCTGCACTGCTGATCGGCGGAAGTGGAAGCGGAAGTGTTACAAAGCTTGCAAATCAGGTGATCGTTAATAACACGATCGCTGTTGTGTCAGAAGCATTTGTCCTTGCGACGAAGGCAGGCGCTGATCCGCAGAAAGTCTATGAAGCGATCCGCGGCGGACTTGCCGGAAGTGCGGTTCTGGACGCCAAGATCCCGATGATCGTTGAGCGCAACTTCAAACCGGGCGGACCGATCAGAATCAATCATAAGGATATTAAAAATGTTGTCAATACAGCTCATTCTATCGATGTTCCGATTCCGTATACGGCACAGTTGTACGAGATTCTGCAGACCTTAAAGGTCCATGGCCATATGGAAGATGATCACGGCGGAATCGTACAGTATTTTGAAAAGCTTGCAGGCGTAGAGGTTAGGAAGGTTGACTAAGGAGGAGAAAAAGATGTCATTAAATGCAGAAGTTTTAACTTCCTATAAAAAGATTGATGAAGCGGCAATTGACGAATTATTAAAAAAAGAAATTGCGGCAAATCATAAGAAGATCGTAGTTTTGGACGATGATCCGACAGGTGTTCAGACTGTTCACGATATCTCGGTGTACACAAACTGGGAAAAGGAAAGCATCCGTCAGGGATTTGAAGAAGAGAATCATTTATTCTATGTGCTTACAAATTCCAGAGGATTTACCGTAGAGCAGACAACAAAAGCGCACAACGAGATCGCTTCGGTTGTAGATGAAGTAGCAAAGGAAACGGGAAAAGAATATATATTTATCAGCCGGAGCGACAGTACTCTTCGCGGTCATTACCCGCTTGAGACAGAGCTTTTGAAAGAGAACTATGAGAAGAACACGAAAAAGACTATTGACGGCGAGATTCTTTGTCCGTTTTTCAAAGAAGGCGGAAGGTTCACGATTGATAACGTACATTATGTAAAATATGGTGATGATCTGATCCCGGCCAATGAGACAGAATTTGCAAAGGATAAAACCTTCGGCTACAGTGCGGCAACCATGCCGGAGTATGTTGAAGAGAAGACAAAGGGCTCTTATCGCGCATCTGATGTTACGTGTATTTCTCTTGAGGATATTCATAATGCAGATATCGATAAGATCGAAAAACAGCTTATGGAAGTCAGAGATTTTAACAAGATTATTGTAAATGCTGTTGATTATGTGGATGTAAAGGTATTCTGCGTAGCGCTTTACCGTGCAATGGCAAAAGGAAAAGTATTCATGTTCCGCACGGCTGCGGCCATTGTAAAGGTCATGGGCGGTGTTACAGATCAGCCGCTCCTTTTGAGAGAACAGATGGTAGTCAAAGAGACCACGAACGGAGGAATCGTTGTTGTAGGCTCTCATACAGATAAGACAACTAAGCAGGTAGAATGTCTGAAGGAGTTGACGGATATAGAGTTCATCGAGCTGGATGCAACGCTTGTGAAAGATGACGAAGCTTTTGAAGCAGAAGTAAGAAGATGTCTTGACAAGGAAGAGGAGTGTATCAAGGCAGGGAAGACCGTTTGCTGCTATACAACGCGGGCGCTTATTACTGCGGACACAGGAGACAAGGAGGATGAACTGAGACTTTCTGTTAAAATTTCCGATGCTGTGCAGTCACTTGTGGGACGCCTTAGTATTACTCCAGGTTTTGTTATCGCAAAAGGAGGGATTACATCAAGTGATGTAGGTACCAAGGCGCTCGCAGTCAAAAAGGCAAACGTTCTCGGTCAGATCAAACCTGGTATCCCGGTATGGCAGACCGGAGAGGAAAGCAGGTTCCCGATGACGCCATACGTAATCTTCCCGGGAAATGTTGGAGAAATCAGTACTTTAAAAGAAGCGGTAGAAGTCTTAATGAAGAAGTAGTTGTTCAAAACAAACAAAAAATAACAATATTATTGTGCGATTAGCTGAAAATATCGTTAAAAGATAGATTAAATTGACATATTCAAACATCAGAAGTATAATATATATAACAAAAATGAACAAATAATGTTCGATTAAGAAAGGAGATTTGTCATGCCTCAATGTGTTGTAATAGCAGATGACTTGACGGGGGCAAATGCTACCGGGGTACTTCTGAAGAAAATGAATTACAAGGCGTATACCGTTATGAATGCGGAGCGCATTGAATTGTCAACACTGAAAGAATGCGATTGTCTTTTGTACCCAACAGACAGCAGGGGCGTAGAGCCGGAAATTGCGTATCATCGCGTGAAAAATGTCTGCAACTTGTTAAAGAGTGATGAAGTCAAGGTGTATGCAAACCGGATAGACAGTACCCTGAGAGGGAACCTTGGAAGTGAGACAGATGCAATGCTGGACGTACTTGGAGAGGATTATATAGCCATTGTCGCGCCCTGTTTTCCTTCTTCGGGAAGGGTTGTCATCGGCGGATATATGCTTGTCAATGGCTTGCCTCTTCACAAGACAGACATAGCCATTGATCCGAAGACCCCGGTAACGGTGTCAGAAGTCGCATTGCTCTTTAAACAGCAGAGCAAATATCGAGTTTCTTCTATATTAATGAAGGACTTGATGCACGGGAAACATTATCTTGCAGATCTGATAAACCGGTGTGCAGAGAGCGGGAGCAGGATATTAGTCCTTGATTGTGTGACACAAGAGGATCTGGATCTGATTGCAGATGCGGTCATTACGAGCAAACAGAAAGTGATCGCGGTAGATCCGGGAGTGTTCACTGCGACACTTTCAAGAAAGCTTATTACGCCGTCCGAGAAGAGGGAGAAGAACAAGATTCTGGCAGTCGTAGGAAGTGTTAATCCGAATACGAGAAAACAGATGGAAGAGTTGTGGCTGTCCCAGCGGACGCACAATGTGTTTGTGAATACAAAGACATTGCTGCAGAGTGAGGAAGCGAGAAACAAGGAGATAGAGCGTGTCACAAAAGAGATTTTAGCGGAATGTGACAGGAATATAGTCTCTACCGTGACTGGTGATGGCATTTATCCGGAGAACAGGATTGATTTTGAACCCTATATGGAAAAGTACCAGTGTTCCATGGATGACGTAACCGAAAGGATCAACAGTGCATTTGCAGAGATCACTTATCGAATCTTTCAGACAGAGTCCACATTTAAAGGCCTGTATACCAGTGGCGGAGATGTGACGGTTGCAGTGTGTGAAAGATTTAAAACGGCGGGTCTGAGTCTGATGGATGAGGTACTGCCGCTCGCAGCTTACGGTCAATTTTTAAAAGGCGAATTCGAGGGCGTACATATTATCACCAAGGGCGGGAGTCAGGGAAACAGCGATGCGATCAACAGATGCATTACTTATCTGAAAGAGAAGCTTTATATCTAAAAATCTATTTTGATCAGGAAAGGAAGAGAAGATTATGAAAAAATCACTAATCGCGGTACCAATTGGAGATCCGGCGGGAGTCGGACCGGAAATTACAGCTAAATCGGTTGCGGCAAAAGAAGTATTTGACGCAGCAGATTGTGTCATTATCGGAGATAAAACCATCATGGAAAATGCCATTAAAATTACAGGCGCAGATCTTAAGATCCATGTGATCGAAGATCCAGCCGGGGGAGATTTCCGTGAAGGAGTGTTGAATCTCATAGATTTAGGCAATGTTGACCTTGCAAACTTCGAGTTTGGAAAGGTCAATGGAATGTGCGGAAAGGCCGCATATGAATATATTGCAAAAAGTATTGAACTTGCGAACGAAGGCAAAGTCGATGCTGTGGCAACTACGCCGATCAACAAAGAATCACTGCGTGCAGGGGGAATTCATTATATAGGCCATACAGAGATCTTTGGGGCGCTTACAGGAACGGAAGACCCGCTTACTATGTTTGAAACCAA